>JBEKNK010000034.1:0-51262 GCA_049522915.1 Solirubrobacteraceae bacterium
AGGGCTGCGTGGAGGCCTACGCCGGCCGCGGCGCGCTCGAGGCCCACGCGCGCAGCCTGCACGCCAAGGGCGAGAAGACCAAGCTCTTCGAGCTGGCGGCCGAGCACGGCCGCGACCGCCTGACGAGCAGCATCTGGGCGCGCGCGCTGGAGCACGGCGACAAACTCGCGACGAAGCTGATCGACCGCGCCGTGCTCGCGCTCGGCGCCGGCATCGGCTCGGCCGTCAACCTGCTCGACGTCGAGGCGGTGATCATCGGCGGCGGCCTCGGCGTGCGGTTCGGCGAGCCCTACCGCGAGCGGATCGCCGAGGCGACGGCACCGCACCTGTTCAACGACGCCAACCCGCCGGCGATCGCACTCGCCGGCCTCGGCGACGTCGGCGGGGCGCTCGGGGCGACGTTGCTGGTGGAGCGTTGAGCGACTCATCGACGGCGCCGCCCGGAAGCTCGCACGCCTCGGCGGACGCCGGCGACCACCAGACACAGCTGCACAAGCGCAAGACCCAGCCGCAGTTGCCGCGTGACAAGCGCGGCTGGCAGGTCGCGCCGGCGCCCGACGGCCGCGGGACGCCGCCGAGCACGCAACGCCCGATGCACCGCACGCGCGGGTTCATCTGGTTCATCGTCGCGCTGCTGGCGATCAACTGGCTGTCGGTGTTGCTCTTCGAGCCCTCGTCGCAGCCGCGCGTGACGATCCCCTTCAGCCCGTTCTTCATCTCCGAGGTCAAGGCGGGCAAGGTCAAGCTGATCACCAGCAAGGGCGACGCGGTGCAGGGCACCTTCAAGGCGAAGGTGACCTATCCGGTGGGTTCGAAGACGGCGACGCCGACGACGCTGTTCGCGACCTACGTGCCGGCGTTCTGGAACGGCAGCCAGCTCGAGACGCTGCTGACCGCCAACGGCGTCGAGATCACGGCGCAGACAACCACCGCGACGACGTCGCTGCTGGAGGAGATCCTGCTCGGCTTCGGCCCGACGCTGTTGATCGTCGGGATCTTTGTCGTGATCGCGCGGCGGATGGCCAAGAGCGGCGGCGGGATGGGCGCGCTCGGACAGTTCGGGCGCTCGCGCGCGCGGCGCGTGGACCCGGAGAAGATCCGCGTCACCTTCGCCGACGTCGCCGGGATCGACGAGGCCAAGATGGAGCTGACCGAGATCGTCGACTTCCTCAAGAGCCCCGATCGCTACAGCCGTCTGGGCGGGCGAATGCCCCACGGCGTGCTGCTCTCCGGCGCGCCCGGCACCGGCAAGACGCTGCTCGCGCGCGCCGTCGCCGGCGAGGCGCACGCCGCGTTCTTCTCGATCTCGGCGTCGGAGTTCATCGAGGCGATCGTCGGCGTCGGCGCCTCCCGCGTGCGCGACCTCTTCACCCAGGCGCGCGCCGCGGCGCCCTCGATCGTCTTCATCGACGAGCTCGACGCGATCGGCCGTTCGCGCCAGGGCTCGGCGTCGGTGACCGGCGCCAACGACGAGCGCGAGCAGACGCTCGATCAGATCCTGACCGAGATGGACGGCTTCGAGCCCAGCGAAGCGGTCGTCGTGCTGGCCGCGACCAACCGTCTGGACGTGCTCGACTCGGCGCTGCTTCGCCCGGGACGCTTCGACCGGCGCGTGGTCGTCCAGCCGCCCGACCGCGCCGGGCGCGCCGCGATCCTGCGGGTGCACACCCAGGGCATCCCGCTGGACTCGGGCGTCGATCTCGACGCGCTGGCGTCCGCGACCCCGGGGATGGTCGGCGCCGACCTCGCGAACCTCGCCAACGAGGCGGCCCTGCTCGCCGCCCGGCGCAACCACAAGAAGGTCGAGATGGCGGACTTCACCGACTCGCTCGAGAAGATCATGCTCGGAGCTCCGCGCGGCATCATCCTCTCGCCGGCCGACCGCGAGCGCACCGCCTACCACGAATCCGGCCACGCGCTGGTCGGCATGCTGACCGCGGGCGCGGACCCGGTGCGCAAGGTCTCGATCATCCCGCGCGGGATGGCGCTCGGCGTGACGCTCTCGACACCCGACACCGACCGCGTCTCCTATTCGCGCGAGGACCTGCACGGCAAGATCCTCGTCGCCCTCGGCGGCCGCGTCGCCGAGGAGGTCGTCTACGGCACGATCACCACCGGAGCCGAGTCCGACATCCAGCAGCTCACCGCGATCGCCCGCCAGATGGTCGGCCGCTGGGGCATGAGCGACGCGATCGGGCCGATCGCCGTGCTCCCGAGCGAGGCGCAGGGGTACCTCCTGCCCGGCGCCCGGGAGACCTCCGAGGCGACGTCGGAGCTGATCGACGCCGAGGTCCGCCGGATCGTCGACGAGGGCCACCACACCGTCACCGAACTGCTCACCGCCCATCGCGACCAGCTCGAAACGCTGACGCGAGCGCTGCTTGAGGCGGAGACGCTCGACACGCTCGACGCCTACGCGGCGGCCGGCCTGCCGGCGCCCGTCGAGGCGCCCGACCCGATCGCCGCGCACATCGAGGCGGCGCAGATCGAGGCGCGCGCCTAGAGCGTCTTTCACGATTGAGTGAAAGGCGTGCTCAGACCGCAGCGCGCGGCATGGACGCCGCCGAAGTATCCTCCCGCCCGCCATGCCTCCGTTCGAGACACCGATCCCAGCCAACGTCGCCGAGCCCTCGCACGAGCCGACGCCGAGCGGGCGCTGGGCGGACCGCCTGCGGGCCGAGTTTCTCGCCGCTGCGCAGGACCTCGACGAGGTCGGCGAGCCCGGGGAGCTGACCTTTCACCCGGACCGCACCTGGCACGGCTACACCTACATCCCGGTGACCACGATGACCTCGAACGACTACCAGCTCTACGGCTACGTGCGCTTCGTCGCCGGCACCGACGGGCGCGACCAGAGCGACTTCACCGCCTACGCCGATTTCACCGAGGAGACCGTCGAGCGAAACCCCGACTGGAAGCTCGACCTCTGCGACGAGGTGGTCGGCAGCTGGCACGGCGTCGAGGACGCGGTCGCGTCGATGACGCTGGTCTGGGGCAGCTCGCTGGTCTCCGGCGGCGCGTTCGCGACCGCCGAGCTCGGCGAGACGACCGTCGATCAGTGCACGCTGACCGCTGAGCGTTTCACGCTGCTCGCCCCCGACGACTTCGCCGGCGCGCTGCTCGAGGTCGCGCTCTTCACCCAGGCGGGCGAGGAGATCGCGCGCGAGTCGCTCTATGACGAAGACGACGACACCGCCGACGACGACACCGAGACCGACGAGTAGCTGAGCGCCAGACCGGACCGCCCACGCGCGCCCTCGTAGTCCAATGGATAAGACGGCCGCCTCCTAAGCGGCAAATCCAGGTTCGACTCCTGGCGGGGGCATCGCCGCGTGCCCCGCGGCGCGTGAAGGCGTCCCGCTAGCGGGGGCGCTCGGGGTAGACGTCGTCGATCGTGCACAGCGCGACATAGGGCGCGCCCGCCGCTGCCTCGATCGCCTCGCGTCCGCCGCTGAGACGGTCCAGCACACTGATCACGCCGCAGATCTCATGGCCCGCGTCGGCCAGCGCCGCGATCGCGATCAACGTCGAGCCGCCGGTCGAGACGACGTCCTCGACGACGACGCAGCGCTCGTCGGCGCCCAGCAGCGGCCCCTCGATGCGCCGCGAGAGGCCGTGCGGCTTGACCTCCTTGCGGACGAAGAACGCTTTGCCTCCGAAGCCACCGGCGAGCGCCGCGCAGGCGACCGGGTCGGCGCCCATCGTCGTCCCGCCGATCGCCGTCGCCCCCCACTCGCCGGCCTGGCGTGCGACGAGCTCGCCCATCGCGGCGAAGCCGTCCGCCCGCAGCGTCGCGCGCTTGGCGTCCACGTAGTAGGCCGCCGTGGCGCCGCTGGTCAGCACGACTTCGCCGATCACCAGCGCGTGCTCGCGAAGCAGCGCGATCAGTCGCTCACGGGCCTCCATCGCGCGGATGCTAGTGGTCAGCCGGCGCGGAGATCAAAGCCGCCGGGGCGCGAGCGAATCGACGGCGGGGGCGAGGAGCCGCACGAGGGCGAGCACGAGGGCGACCGTGGCCAGCGAGGCGAGCGCCAGCCAGACGATCCGCACCTCCCAGTGCTCGTCGGCACCGAAGGCGATCGAATTGTTCAACAGGTGCAGCACGATGCAGGGATAGAGCGAGGCCGTCTTCCAGCGCACGAGGCAGAGCACGAAGCCGAGGAAGGCCAGCGGCAGGAGATCCACGGCGGGGGCCGACAGCCCGTGCACGATGCCGAACAGCAGGCCGGTGATCGCGGCCGCGGGCCAGGGGCCGCGCCAGTTGCGAAGCGAGGTGAAGATGAAGCCGCGGAACAGGAACTCCTCGCACAGCGGGGCGACCACGCAGGTCACCGCGCAGGCCGCGAGGATCCCGATCGTGCCGGAGTTGCCGCCGATCTCCTTCACGAGCGTCTTCTCCGTGCCGCTGGTGTGCAGCGCCGAGAACCAGACGAGCGACATCAGGTAGAAGGCGAGCAGGCCGGCGGCGACAGCCAGCGCGGCGCGCCAGAGCTTCGGGCTCGCCACCAGCCCGAACTGCCCGGCGCTGACCGGCGCGACGCGCGCCGCGAGATAGACGGCTGCCACGACGAAGCCGATGTCCTGGACGAGCGTCTCGGCGTCGGTCAGGCCCGGCGACACGTTGGTCAGGCTGGCGCCGCCGGCGTGCGCGATCAGTCCAACGATCACACCGCCGAAGATGCCGAGCCCGAGTCCCGCCAGAAGTCCGACCGGGCCGTACCAGGGCGGCCAGCTCTGCTCGGCTGGGTCCTTCACGGGCTGGAGCCTAATCGTCGACGGTGCGCGGTACGACCACCGGTCATACCCGCAGCAGTGGGCGGAGCCCCTGCGAGGACATCAGAACTCGTCAAGCGTTGCGATCACACGCACGCCGGGCGGTGCTGCGGGCGCACTGGGGCGCTCCGCGCGGCGCAGCCAGACCGCCTCGATCCCGGCGGCACTCGCGCCCTCGACGTCCTCGCGAAGGCTGTCGCCGATGTGGGCGGCCTGCCCCGCGTCGACCCCCGCCAGCGCGAGCGCGGCGGCGAACAGCTCGCCCGAGGGTTTGGCCGCGCCGACCTCCGCGGAGGTCACGACGCCGTCGATCAGCTCGCGCAGGCCGCTCTCGCGCAGGACGTCGTGCAGCGAGATGTCCCAGTTGCTCGCGGCGATCAGGCGCATGCCCGCCGCGCGCCAGTGCGCGAGCGCGGCGGGCACCTCCGCGAAGGCGACGAACCGCAGGCTGTTGAGCAGCGTGAAGAGCAGCGTCTGCGGCGGGAGCGAGAGCGCGTCGCCGCCCAGTTCGCGGGCGAGGATCGCGGCACACTCCAGCCGCAGCGCCTGCAGGCGCTCGGCGTCGGCGGCGGCGATGCAGTGCCCGCGGTAGTGGCTCATCTCGGCCGCCAGCGCGCTGCGAGCACGCTCGGGCGAGACCTCGATCGCGTGGCGCTCGAGCATCAGCGCCGCGAGCGCCGGCGCGGGATCCTCGATGCGCAGCAGCGTGCCGAGCGCATCGAGCAGGATCGCGCGGCGCGCCATGACCGGCGATCATCGCAGGGCGCCTGCAAGTCTGCCTGCACCGGCGCGCGCCGGCGATCCCGCCTCTGGCCTGTGCCAGAATCAACCGATGCGCCTGGCGCCGTTGTGCGAGGCCCGGGCACACGGTGACCGATGACCGCCCGTGAGCGACAGCGACGCCGCAGGTCGCGCCACACCGGATCGGGGCGTCGCATCCTGATCGCGATCGGCGCGGTGTTCGGCATGATCCTCGTGGTCGCGCTGGCGGGTGTGATCGTCGTCGCGGCGATCGCGGCGAAGGTGCCGCCGCTGGACAAGCTCGTGCCGATCACCGCCGGCCAGGCCTCGACCGTCTACTACGACAACGGCACCCAGATCGGGCTGATCAAGTCGACGATCCTGCGCGATCCGATCCCCGGCTGGCAGATGCCTTCCTACCTGCGCGAGGCGACGGTCGCGATCGAGGACCAGCGCTTCTACCAGCACGGCGCGATCGATTACCTCGCGCTCGCGCGCGCGGCGCTGACCGACCTCACCGCCGGGCAGACGCTGCAGGGCGGCTCGACGATCACGATGCAGCTGGTTCGCAACCTCTACCTGCCCGACGACCGAACCTTTGCCTTCAAGGTCAAGGAGGCGGTGATCGCGCAGCGGCTCGAGCACGCTCACAGCAAGTCGTGGATCCTGACCTCCTACCTCAACACTGTCCCCTACGGCACCGACGCGGAGGGCCAGACCGCGGAGGGCGTCGAGACGGCGTCATGGACGTTCTTCGACCACCCCGCCGCGCAGGACGACCTCGCGCAGTCGGCGCTGCTCGCCGGCCTGCCGCAGGCGCCCACGGAATACGACCCCCTCGTGCACCCGCAGGCGGCGCTCCAGCGTCGCAACACGGTGCTCGCGAAGATGGCGCAGCTCGGCTACATCAGCACCGCGGTTGCGGTGGCGGCCGAGCGCTCACCGCTCGGGCTCGTGCCCAATGACCACTACGACGTCTCCGGCGACAACTACTTCCTGGACTACGTCAAGGCGGAGCTGATCGACCGCTACGGCCTGGCGCGGGTGCAGGCGGGCGACCTGAAGGTCTACACGACGATCGACCCGCGGCTGCAGCAGCTCGCCAGGGCCGCGATCGACGGCGTGCTCGATCTGCCAACCGACCCCTCGGCGGCGCTGGTGAGCGAGAACCCGGCGAACGGCTACGTCGACGCGATGGCGCAGTCGGGGACCTACGAGGAGTCGCAGTTCAACCTCGCGACCCAGGCCCATCGCCAGCCGGGGTCGACGTTCAAGGCGATCGTGCTCGCCGACGCGCTCTCGCACGGGATCGACCCGTTCACGACCTACTACCTCTCGCACACGCTGGAACCGGGCTGGCTGACCGGCTACCCGACCTACATGGTCACGATCGACGGGGGCGGCAACCTGGATGCGCCGCTGAACCTCGACGAGGCGCTGGTCGCCTCCGATAACACCGTGTTCGCCCAGCTCGCCGCCGACCTGACCGAGGCGAGCGTGACCCGGATGGCCTACGCGATGGGCGTGGTGCCCGGCACGTTGCACAGCTACCCGGCCGAGGCGCTCGGCGGGCTGACCTACGGCGTGACGCCGCTGGAGATGGCCAACGTGTACTCGACGATCGCCGACGGCGGCTACCGCAACAAGCAGATCACGATCACCAAGGTCGTCTTCCCCAACGGCCACGTCGACTCGAGCTGGGGCCGCCCGGCGCGCGTGCAGGTGCTCTCGACCGCCGCGACCGCCGTCGAGACCGAGATCCTCCAGCACAACGTCGAGTACGGCACGGCGACGCTCTCGGCGATCGGCTGCCCGACCGCCGCCAAGACCGGCACGACCAGCAACCTCGTCGACGCCTGGCTCGACGGCTTCACCCCGAACCGCACGACGGTTGTCTGGATGGGCTACCCGAAGTCCGACGTCTCGATGACCGACGTCCACGGGCAGGCCCAGTACGGCGGCGATCTGCCCGCGCAGATCTGGCACAACTTCATGTCGGACGTCGTCACGCCGCCGTGCGCGCAGTTCCTCTCCCCGACCGCCGACCCGATGACCTACCTGCCGTTCTCGGGCCACTACCAGCAGGTCGGCCTCGCGAGCTACGTGCCGAGCACCGGGCCGACGGGGGCCACCGGCGCGAGCGGGGCGAAGGCCGGAACCGGCGGCGCGACCGCCCCGAGCGCCCAGGGCTCGACCGGCACGCAGCCACCCCCGGGCGGCACGGGCGGCGCCACGACGCCGGCCACCGGCTCCACCTGAGCACGACGCCACCGCCCGGCGGCCACGGCAGGGAATTTTTATGGCGCGCCTTCGGCGCGGTCGACGAAGGTTGGCGGGAAGCCGTCACGACGTGCTGCTGCTACGGTGATTGCAGGCGCGGCCGCAGCGGGGCCGGGCGTCACACGGGGAGGAAGATCAGAGCGTGACTAAGGAAGACAAGGTCGAATTCGAGGGCGAGGTGATCGAGGCCCTGCCAAACGCGATGTTCCGCGTCAAGCTCGACAACGACCACGTGGTGCTGGGGCACGTCGCGGGCAAGATGCGGCGCTTCCGCATCCGGATCCTGCCGGGCGATCGCGTTCGCTGCGAGCTCTCGCCCTACGATCTCGATCGCGCGCGCATCGTCTACCGCCACCGGTAGGGGGAAGGTGGCGGTCGGAATCCCCGCCTGCGCACGCTCGCGGCCGGGTCGGTGTGCGCCGCGCGTGGAGCCATGGACGAGCACGCGCTGATCGAGGCGATCGGCGAGGCCCTCGGCGCTCGCGGGGGCCGCGTCGCGCGATGGCTCGGCGACGACGCCGCGGTGATCGCCGCCGGCGGCGGCGTGGCCGTCGTCTCCACCGACGCGATGGTCGAGGGCGTGCACTTCCGCCTGGACTGGATCAGCGCCGCCGACGCCGGGCATCGCGCGCTCGCGGGCGCGCTCTCGGATCTGGCGGCGATGGGAGCGGCGGCGGGCGAGGCCTACTTCGCGCTCGGCGTCGGAGGGTCGCTCGACGCCGACGGGGCGCTCGAGCTGATGGCGGGCGCCGAGCGCCTCGCCGAGAGCTGCGCCGTGACGATCGCCGGCGGCGATGTCGTCCGCTCGCCCGTCGCCTTCGCGACCGTCACGGTCGTCGGCTGGGCGGCGGATCCCTCGGCGGTGGTTGGCCGCGACGGAGCGCTGCCCGGCGATCTGGTCGGCGTGACCGGGAGCCTCGGCGGCGCGGCCGCCGGCCTGCGTCTGCTCGCGGGCGGCGGTGGCGGGGGCGCCGGCCACGATGCCGAGCTGATCGCGCGGCACGCCCAACCGATGCCGCGCCTGAGCGAGGGCCTGGCGTTCGCCGCGGCCGGCGTGCACGCGATGATCGACATCTCCGACGGGCTCGCCCGGGACGCCGCCGAGATCGCGCGGCGCAGCGCCGTCGCGCTGATGATCGACCTCGACGCGCTGCCGCTGCAACCCGGCGTGGGGGACCGCGCCGCGGCGGCCAGCGGCGGCGAGGACTACGAGCTGTGCGTGTGCGTCGCGCCCGCGCAGCGCGAGCGCGTCGCGGCGGCGGTCGCCGACCTCACCTGGATCGGTCGCGTGGAGTCCGGCAGCGGCGCACACTTCTTCGACTCCGCTGGCGAGCGCCCGCTCGCCGGCTACGAGCACCGGCTCCGTTGAGAAGGCCCGCTTGCGGGGCCTTCTCAAGGCAACGGCCCCACCCGGGACCACACGGTTCCGTCAGGTCCAGGCGATCCTGGATAGACCCTAGCGGCGCAGCGCCGACTCGGTGCCGCCGAGCGATCCCGGGCCGGCGTAGCTGAGCGGCCCGCGCACGGTGACCTCGACCCGCTCGTCGGGCCCGATCCCGCCGCGGCGCAGCAGCATTGCGGCGGCGGCGACGAACGAGCCGGCGGTCAGGCTGGCCAGCAGCAGGTTCGCGGGCGAGAGGCCGCCGCCGGCGACCAGCAGCACCACCGTCCACAGCAGCGCGAACGGATCGACGTGCAGCGCGGCGGCGATCACGGCGACCGCGGCGACAGGCAGTGCGAGCGAGACGGCCAGGCAGAGCCCGCCGAGTGCCGGTGAGTGCTCGTGCTCGCGGGTCAGCACAACCAGCCACAGATGCGCCGGGATGATCAGCAGCGCAGCGGTGTAGGGGTTGGCGAGCCACAGCAGCACCGCGGTCGTGCAGACGAGCACGAGCAGCGCGGCGAGCGCCCCGACCGGATCGGGCGCCCCGCGGCGGCTCGCCCGCGCCCGCGCCGCGGCGCGCAGAACCCAGGCGAGCACGAACAGCAGGCCGATGCTGACCAGCGCCGCCGCTCCCTCCCCGGAGATCGCCAGCTGCGCCGGCGTCACCGCCGCGAGCGGTGTGGCCGGCAGCAGGCCGCCGGCGCCGAGAAACGCCGCGAAGCACCCGGCGAGCGCGAAGGGCGCGGCGAACGACAGCGCCCAGACGATCCAGCCGCCGACGACGACCCGGCGGCGGCGTGCGCGCGCCAGCACGTCGAGCGTGCAGGCGAGCAGCGAGAGCAGCAGCGCGCCGACGACCGCGCGCACCGCCCAGCCACTGAGCACCTGCGAGCCAAACGCCAGGTCGCGTGTCGGCGCCGTCGCCAGGGGGCCGGCGCTCTGCAGCTCGGTCGTCACCGCCAGCAGGGCCTGGCCGAACTCGCCGATCTGGGGGATGTCGACGGAGGAGCCGGCCGCCGGCGCTTCGCCGTCGGCGCTGACGAGCACGGCCGGAATCCCGGCGGCTCCGATCAGGCCCTGAGCGCCCGTCGTCAGCGGCAGTGCCAGCCGCGCCAGCTGCTCCGTCAGCGCGACGTCGGGGACGTTGCGCGAGGTGGCGCCCGCGATCGCGCTCTCGACGGCGCGTCGCAGCGCCACCGGAGCGAGCGCGCCGGTCGCCGACCAGGGCACCACGTAGGGGCCGCTTCCACCGGCGTCGGAGATGTCGCCGATCACGATCGCGGCCTCGGTGCCGGCCGGCAGCAGCGCCGCCACCGCGCCCATCGCGCTCGGCCCGCCGCTGGTCGAGACGAACGTCAGCGGGCGTGACGGCAGCAGCGTCTTGTAGATCGACGCCAGCTGGAGCAGCGTCGCCGTCGGCGCCAGGGAGACCGCCGAGGCCCCGCGCTGCGAGCCGCCGCGGTCCGCGATCAGCGCGATCCCGGCGCCGGTCCCCGCACGGCTCGCGATCACCGTGCGAACGGTCGCCGCGCCGGCGGTGCCCTCCACGTCCGAGCTGACGATCCGAACGCTCGTGAACCCGGCGTCGGCGAAGCCGCCCGGCGCAGGCGTGCGTGCGAGGTGCGTGGCGAGGGCGTCGTCGCCGGCCGATCCCGGTGCGCGATCGGGGTAGGAGGCGGCGAGGGTCGCCATCGTCGAGGCGGTCGCCGAGGCGTCGAAGGTCTGCGCAGGCGGGGCGCCGGCCGGTGTCGCGGGCGGTGCGTGCAACGAGAAAGCGGCGATGATCAGCAGGGCCGCGAACGGCAACAGGGTGAGGCGGTAAAGACGCAGGTCGAGCACTTACGCCCAGCGTAGTTGAGCGCCGGCGACCCCGAGGCGCAGATTTGAGAACCTGTGTGTCAGGAAGCCGATGGCCGAGCGACCCCCACGCATCCTGCTCGTGGACGACGAGCAGGCCATCCTCACGCTCCTGTCGTATCCGCTTGGGCAGGACGGCTACGAGGTGGTTCGCGCCTCCGACGGCGTCGAGGCGCTCGCGCGGTTCGGCGAGTCCGAGTTCGACCTCGTCGTGCTGGACGTCACGATGCCCCACATCGACGGCCTCGAGGTCTGCCGCCGGATGCGCGCCTCGAGCCCGGTGCCGATCATCATGCTGACGGCAAAGACCGAGGAGATCGACAAGGTCCTCGGGCTCGAGCTCGGCGCCGACGACTACATCACGAAGCCGTTCTCGATCCGTGAGTTCCGCAGCCGCGTCAAGGCCGCGCTGCGCCGCTCCTCGATGGGCGCGTCGCCGGCCGCCGGCGAACGCGGCGACGCCGGCGAGCCGGTCGAGGCAGGCGATCTGCGCGTCGACTTCGACAAGCGCACCGTGCGCGTTCGCGACGAGCTCGTGCAGACGACGTTCGTCGAGTTCGAGATCCTCGGCCTGCTGGCGCGAAGCCCTGGCCGCGTGTTCACGCGCGAGGCGCTGCTGGACCGGATCTGGGGGGATTCCGACTACCGCGACCCACGGACGATCGACGTCCACATCCGACACCTGCGCGAGAAGCTCGAGCAGGATGCGAAGGAGCCGGAGTACATCTTCACGGTGCGCGGCGTGGGTTACCGCTTCCGCGACCGCGACGACGCGCGGTGAGACTGCGGCGCGCCAGGCACCGGCCCGACGGAGAGCGCTCGACGCCGCGTCCGCCCCTGTCGCGCTCGATCCGCACCCGGCTGGCCGTCACCTTCTTCCTCGTCACCGCGCTGAGCGTCGCCGTGATCTACGTCGTCGTGGCGCCGCCGCTGACCTCGGGCCTGCAGAACGAGCGCGTCGCGGACCTCGAGAAGATCGTCACCAACACGAAGAACAAGCGCCTGATCAACCTGCTCGGGCAGCTCAAGGCGGTCCACCTGGTCAACCCCGCCACCACCTACGAGACGCGGCTCGTGGCGCAGCTTGCGCAGGAGCTCGCGAACATCACCGTCAGCCAGGTGACGGTCCTCAACGTGCTCGCCCAGCTGCCGCCGATCGCCAGCGGGCCGCAGGCGGACGAGATCGCGGCGCGTCCGGCTCGGCAGGAGAACTACGCGATCGACGCGTTCGCGGCGTTCGTGCCGATCTACTCCTCGCCCTTCGACAGCGTGCGGCACGGCTTCCTGCCCGGCTCGCTGGCCGCGGTCGGCCTGGGGCTCAAGGCGCAGAACACGCTGTCGATGGTGGTCGTCTTCAGCGTGCCGCTGAACGACGTCAGGGGCGCCGTGGCGCTGGTGCGCTCGCGCATCCTGCTGGCCGCCGCGATTGGTCTGCTCGTCGCGCTGATCACCGGCGCGCTGGTCGCGCGGGCGTTGACCGTGCGCGTGCTGCGCCTCGAGCAGACCGCGCAGCGGGTCGCGCAGGGTGACTTTGGCGCCCATTTCGGCGACTCCTCGGGCGACGAGCTCGGACAGCTCGCGCGGGCGCTGGCGCACATGCAGAGCCAGCTGGAGGGACTGGACAGCGCCCGGCGTCGGTTCATCGCGACCGCCTCGCACGAGCTGCGCACGCCGATCTTCTCACTCGGCGGCTTTCTCGAGCTGATCGACGACGAGGCGCTGGACGAGGAGACGCGGCGTCAGTTCGTCGGCCAGGTGCGCGATCAGGTCGACCGGCTCGGCAAGCTCGCCACGCAGCTGCTCGACCTCACGCGACTCGAGTCCGGCGCGGTCGAGCTGAGCGCGACGCCGACCGACCTCGGCGTGCTGGTGCGCGCCGTCACCGCCGAGTTCGGCCCGGCGCTCTCCCAGCACGGGTCGCAGATGGTGCTGCGGATCCCCGCCAAACCGGTCCGCGTGACATGCGACGGCGAGCGCGTCGGGCAGCTGCTGCGGATCCTGATCGACAACGCGCTCGCGCACACGCCGAGCGGGACGAACGTCGTGGTCTCGGCTGAGCGCGACGAGAGCGGCGGCGGCGCGAGCCTGGCGGTCAGCGACAGCGGCCCCGGGATTCCGGAGGAGGCGATCTCGCGCGTGTTCGAACCGTTCTACAGCGCCGACGGGGCGCGCGGCGCCGGTCTCGGCCTGGCGATCGCACGCGAGCTCGCGGCGCACATGAACGCGGCGCTCGAGATCGCATCGGTACCGGGCAGAACGACGTTCACGCTGACGCTGCCCCCCGGCGAGGCCTGAGGGCCTGTCCCGGTCGGGCGCCGCACGCCGAATGCGGACCCACGATCGCCACCGGGCCGGGCCCTGAAGGCGCGCAGGTTGACCGGCCTGCGGCCACCTGCGAGCATCAAACGCGCGATGGCGATCCACACCCCGCATTGCCCGCTCGAGGGCGCCTCAACGCTCGCGCGCGCCCCGGCGCGGGCGCGCGCGGCAGGCGACCGCCGCGGATGAGCGACGAGCGCCGCCGCCTCGTGCTGGTCTCCAACCGGGGGCCGGTCACCTTCGAGGCCGACGGCTCGGTGCAGCGCGGCACCGGCGGCCTGGTGACGGCGCTCAGCGGGCTGGCGTCCCACCGTGAGGTGATCTGGATCGCCTCGGCGATGAGCGAGCACGACGCGGCCGCGTCACGCCGTTACGGCGGTCGGCCGTTCGAGGTTCGCTCGCCGACCGGTGGCGAGTACCTCGTGCGCCTCGTCGAGTCCTCGCCGGACGCCTACGACCGCTTCTACAACATCTTTGCCAACCCGATGCTGTGGTTCATCCAGCACTACCTCTGGGATCTCTCCAACGCGCCGGACATCCGCCGCAACGAGATCGAGGCGTTCGAGTTCGGCTACAACGTCGTCAACGAGGACCTCGCGCGCGCCGTCGTGGATGAGATCGCGGAGGTCGCCGAGCCGGTCGTGATGGTTCACGACTACCACCTCTACACGCTGCCCGAACTGGTCCGCCGCGCACGCCCGGACGTCTTTCTTCACCACTTCGTGCACATCCCCTGGACCCAGCCCGACGCATGGCGCGTGCTGCCGACGCGAATCCGCACCGAGCTGTACGCCGGGCTTCTGGCCAACGACATCATCGGCTTTCACACGCAGGCCTACCGGCGAAACTTCCTGCAGTGCTGCCGCGAGCTGGTCGGCGCCGAGATCGACGAGGAGCGCAGCACCGTGCTCTGGCAGGGCCGCGAGGTGTGGGTGCGCGCCTACCCGCTGCCGATCGATCACGCCGCCGCGCTGGCGGTCGCGCAGGGGCCGCGGGTCGCCGAGTTCGAGGCTGAGCTGGCGCAGCGCCGGCGCGAGTTCATGATCCTGCGCGTCGACCGGGCCGACCTCTCGAAGAACGTGCTGCGGGGCTTTTCGGCCTTCGACACGTTCCTCGAGCAGCACCCCGAGTTCAGCGAGCGCGTCAGCTTCATCGCCCAGCTGATGCCGTCGCGCAGCGACGTCCCGCAGTACCAGGAGTACCTCGAGCGGATCGAGGCCCTGGTTGCGGTTGTCAACCATCGCCACGGGACGCCCGACTGGATGCCGATCCAGCTGAAGCTGCGCGACGACCTCGACGAGGCCTTCGCCTCCTACAAGCAGTACGACGTGCTGCTGGTCAACGCGATGTTCGACGGCATGAACCTCGTGGCCAAGGAGGGACCGCTGCTCAACGAGAACGCCGGCGTCTCGATCCTCTCGGAGAACACAGGCGCCCACGACGAGCTCGGCGAGTTCGCGCTCTCGGTCAACCCGTTCGACATCCAGGAGCTGGCGGACTCGATCCACGCGGCGCTCGAGATGGATCCGGCGGAGCGCGCCCGGCGACTGGCCGGGCTGCAGGCGATCGTCACCGCGCGCGATCCGGGCGACTGGATCGACGAGCAGCTCGCCGACATCGCCAAGAAGACGCAGGCAGCGCTCCGCTGAGGCTGCCGCGGCGCTCGCGACCGACGCGCGGCTCGCCGAGTGAGCGCGGAGCTCCGCGAGCGGGCAGCGCTCGGGCGGGCGGGGGCCCGCTGGTATCATCCCCAACCCCCGATGGCCGCGACCAAGCCCATCTATGACCTGATTCTGCTGCTCGACCTCGCCGCGGAGGATGATCGGCGAGCGAAGATCGTCGCCGACACCCGCGCGGCGATCTCGGCCGACGGCGAGCTGCTGGGCGACCAGGCCTGGGGGACGCGGCCGCTCGCCTACGAGATCGACCATCGCGAGGCGGCCGAGTATCACCTGCTGCAGTTCAGCGGCCCGGCTTCGCTGATCGGGGCGCTGGAGCACAACCTGCGCATCACCGACGGCGTGATCCGCTACCGCGTGATCAAGCTGCCCGCCGGGTCCACCCCGGTCGCCGCAAACGCCGCGCCCACGCCGATCCCCGCCGCCGAATCGACGCCGGCGAGCGTCACCGAGGCGCCCGAGGCGGGCGCCGCAGCGCTCGAGCCGCCCGAGTCCCCCGCCGAAGCCTCGCCGGAGGCGCCGGACGCCGGCGGCGAGAGCGGCGACGCGGAACTCGTCAGCGCCTGAATTCCTGCAAACAGCGCCGACCCGCTGAGGCGAGCGCCGATCGCCTCTCTAGAGTCCGTCGCATCAGCCGAGCGCAATCGAAGGAGCCTTCGCCATGGCCGCATCCAACCTCAATGTCGTCGTCCTGACCGGGAACCTGACCCGGGATCCGGAGCTGCGATCGCTGCCGAGCGGCACGTCGGTGTGCGATATGCGCGTCGCCGTCAACACCCGGCGCAAGAACAACGCGACCGGTGAATGGGAGGACAAGCCCAACTATTTCGACGTCAAGGTCTGGGGTGCACAGGGCGAGAACTGCGCCCGCTTCCTCTCCAAGGGACGTCCCGTGGCCGTCCAGGGACGCCTCGAGTGGCGCGAATGGGAGACCCAGGACGGGCAAAAGCGCCAAGCAGTCGATATCATCGCGGACTCGGTCCAGTTCCTCGGTGGCCGTGACGACGCCGCTGGAGGCGGATTCACGGCCTCGGTCGGCGGATCGCGCAGCGACGTACCGGTCGACGAGCGGGACTTTCAGACCGCCGCGAGCGGCGCCGGCATCGGCGACGACGACATTCCGTTCTAGACAGCTGAGGATCAGATGGCAAAGCAGCGAGCTGGCCGGGAGAAGCCCGGCCGTCGGCGCGAGAAGCGCGGAGGACCGAGCAGCGGCCGGCGCAAGCCGTGCCTGCACTGCAAGGACAAGGTCGATCAGGTCGACTACAAGGACGTCGCCGGCCTGCGTAAGTTCATCTCCGAGAAGGGCAAGATCCGCTCGCGCCGGATCAGCGGCGCCTGCCGCCGCCACCAGAGCCAGATCGCGCGCGCCGTCAAGCGCGCCCGCGAGCTCGCGCTGCTTCCCTACGTGAACGAGGGTGCGGTCGAGAGCACCGGCGGGCGTCGCGATCGCGATCGCGACCGCGACCGCGACCGCTGATGCCTCAGGCGATCCTGCTCGACGACGTCGAGGCGCTCGGTGAGCGCGGCGCCGTCGTTGAGGTCTCCAAGGGCTACCTGCGCAACTACCTGATCCCGCGCAAGCTCGCGCAGCCGGCGACCGCCGGTGCGCTGGCCTCGGCCCGCCAGCGCGCCGAGGCGGCGGAGCGCGCCGAGCGCGTGGCGATCGAGCAGGCGTCGGAGAACGCGGCGATGCTCTCGCGGACGGTGCTGACGATCTCCCAGCAGGCCGGCGACGACGGCCGTCTGTTCGGCTCGGTCACCAACCAGGACATCGCCGACGCGGTTCGCGAAGCGCGCGGGCTGAAGATCGACAAGCGCCACGTTCACCTCGAGGAGCCGATCAAGAACGTCGGCACCTACATGGTCGTGGTCGAGGTCGCCGACGGCGTCACCGCGACGATCAAGACGATCGTCAGCGCCGCCAAGTAACGGCTCGCCAGCCGCAGGGCGCGCACAGCCGGCGGATTCGCTGTCGCGACCGCGCCGCGGGGAGGCGCCGGGGCAGGGCCGGAGGGTCCGGTGATCGCTCGCCGGTTCATGCTGGGGCGCCGTTATGTCGATGGGGTAGCAGAGCCGCTTTGGGCTGCACGCTGCGTTAGGTCTCGGGGACAGGATGGATTCGCCCAGCAGCGCGCGCCACGCGGAGCCCGCCTACCGCTCGCGTCCGCGCGTGCTGCGCCGGCGGATGGGGCTTCGCAGCTGGGCATTTGTGGCGGTCGTGGTCGTCCTCGGCTGCTCGGCGGGCGCGATCCTCGGCGCGCGGTTGGTGCAGTCGAGCGACGCCGCAAAGGCGCGCTCGGCGTTCAGGCAGTCCTCGATCGAGGTCGCATCGACCGTGCAGCTGGCGATCCAACGAGAGCAGGACCTCGTGGTCACCGCGGAGGGGTTCTTCCTCGGCGATCCGCGGGCCTCCGACGTCCAGTTCAAGGATTGGTCGACCTCGGTGCAGGCGTTCCGCCGCTTCCCGGAGCTCATCACCTGGGGTGAGATCGTGGTCGTCCCGTCCACGCAGCTGGACGCCTTCGCGGCCAGATTCGTCAGGGGGCCATCGGGAGCGGCCCCCGGCGGAGTGTTCACGCCGATCCCGGCGGGCGCCCGCCCGTACTACTGTCTGGTCGCCGCGCTGCAGCACCGTGCCTCGACGCCCGCTCTGCCGGCCGGCGTCGACTACTGCGCGAGCTCGTCGCTGATCGAGTCGCGCGACACCGGGCTGGGCACCTATGCCGCGGTCAATTTCGGCACCGGACCCGTGATGGCCGTGAATGCGCCGTTCTACCGCGGTGGCGTCGTGCCGGCGACGGTGGCGGCGCGGCGCGCCGCCTTCGCGGGCTGGATCGGCATCAGCTTCGATCCGCGAGTGCCACTCGCCGCAGCCCTGCGCGGCCATCCCGGCACGGCCGTCGCGTTGCGCTTCCACAGCTCGGACTCCGGCGCCTCCTACGTCGCGGCCAACGCCGTCTTTCGCGTCGGCAAGCGGCCGGCGCACGCGCAGTCGGTCACGGTCGGAATCAAGGACGGTTGGACCGTGCAGACGTTCGCAGCACCCGTTGCGGGTGGGGTCCTCGGGAATACGACCGCGCTGATCCTGCTGATCGGCGGTATCGCGCTCAGCCTCGTGATCGGGGTGTTGGTGTTCGTGCTCGCAACCGGCCGCTCGGTCGCCCTCCAGCTCGTGGACGAGCGGACGGCCGAGTTGCGCTACCAGGCTCTGCACGACCCGCTCACGCGGCTGCCGAACCGGGACCTGATCATGGACCGCATCGTCCAGCTGCTGGCGCGCGGGCGGCGGGCCGGAACCGAGGGCGCGGCCCTCTACGTCGATCTTGATGAGTTCAAGAACGTCAACGACACGCTCGGGCACGCCGCCGGCGACCAGCTGCTGGTGCAGACGGCAGCGCGCCTGCGTGGCGTGCTTCGGGACTCGGACACGATCGGGCGGATGGGCGGCGACGAGTTCGTCGTACTGATCGACGGCAGCGAGCTCAACATCGGGCCGCAGCTCGTCGCGGAGCGGCTGCTGGAGGCGATGCGCCAACCCTTCGAGCTCGACGGCGCGGCCAACCCCCTGTTCATCCACACCAGCATCGGCATCGCCGTCGGCGATCGAGCCAGCGCCGGCGAGCTCCTGCGCGACGCGGACGTGGCGCTCTACCAGGCCAAGGCGGCCGGCAAGAACCGCTTCGAGATCTTCGACCGGGCAACCAAGAACAGGACCATTGACCGGGTCGGCCTCGAATACGACCTGCGCTCCGCACTCACCGACGAGGAGTTCAGGCTCGCCTATCAGCCGATCTACCGGGTCGACGACCTGGCCATCGTCGGGGTGGAGGCGCTGTTGCGCTGGCAGCATCCGACCCGCGGCCGGCTGCAGCCCGACGAGTTCATCCCGATCCTCGAACGCACCGGCCAGATCCGCGATGTGGGGCAGTGGGTGCTCCGCGAGGCGTGTGCGCAGATGGCCGCCTGGCACGCTCGCGGCGACACGCTCGACCTCTCGGTCAACGTATCCGGCGCGCAGCTCAACAGCGACGCGATCGTCGAGCAGATCCGCGACTCACTGGCTCAGAGCGGTTTGAGCCCACGTTCGCTGATCATCGAGGTGACCGAAACCACGTTGATGCACAACGTCCAAGAGACCGTCGTCCGGTTGCAGGCGATCCGGGACCTCGGCGTGAGGATCGCGGTCGACGACTTCGGCACGGGCTACTCGAGCCTCGCCTATCTTCAGCAGTTCCCCGTCGACTGCGTGAAGATCGACCGCATCTTCACACACGCGATCACGACCTCCCCGGAGTCAAAGGCGATGATCGCCGCGGTCGTCAAGCTCGCCAACGACCTCGGCCTCACGACCATCGCCGAGGGCGTCGAGACCCCTGCCCAACTCGACCTGATCCGCAGCGAGGGGGTCGGCGAAACGCAGGGCTTCCTGCTGGCGCGTCCGCTTGACCCGCAAACGCTCGAGGCGCGGATTCTCACCCCGCTCCGCGCGGCGGCTCCGAAACCCTAGGCGGCGGTTCGGGGGCGACGCGAGCGACGGCCACGGCGCGCGCTGCTTGTAACGTGCCCTCGCGTGGAGCGGCATGCTCGGCGCAGGGGCCCGCGTTCGGGCAGGTGCCCGGCGCTTACTCGACGACCACGATCGCGCTCTGCCGTGGTCGCGCTCGCATCAGTGCTGCTCGCCGGCTCCCTTGCGTTCGCCGCGGGCGCGCACGCGTCGCGCGCCGACGGGCTGGCCGGGATCCGGGCGCCCGTCGCCGGCGGCGCGTGTCCGGGGTCGGGGACGGGCGAGCTCGGGCGCCCGCCGCTGCCCTTCGGCGATGCGCGGGAGTTCGGAGCGCTGCCGCGCACGGTCCTGCTCAGGCGCCTGCGGATCGCCGCGATGGCCGCCGATCCCGACGGCGGCGGCTACTGGCTGGCGAGCGCCGGCGGTCGCGTGTTCGGCTACGGCGCCGCGCGCTTCCACGGCTCGGCCGACGTTGCGCGCGGCGATCGCATCGTCGCGATCGTGCCGACCAGCGACGGCCGCGGCTACGTGCTCGCGTCAAGCGACGGCCGGCTGTTCGCGTTCGGCGACGCCCGCGTCCGTGGCGCTCTGGAACCCCTCCCCGCGACCGGCGGCGTCGTCTCGGCGGCGGCAATGCCGGATGGTCGCGGCTACTGGCTGGCGAGCGCCGATGGCGGGGTGACGAGCGTCGGCGACGCCACCCTGCGCGGCTCGACCCCCGGCCGGCGCGAGGGTGGCGACATCGTGGCGATCGTGGCCACCCCGGGCCGCCCGGGATACTGGCTGGCCGCGGCGAGCGGCGGGGTTCTCAGCCACGGCGCCGCGCGCTACTACGGCTCGGCGATCGGCGAGCACGCTCACGTGCGCATCGTCGGCATGGCGGCGACGCGCGACGGCCGCGGCTACTGGCTCGTGGCCGCGGACGGCACCGTGATGCCCTTCGGCGACGCCGCCGACTACGGGTCGGCCCCGGCGGCGGCGTCCCCGATCGTCTCGATCGCCGCCCTGGCGGACGGCCGGGGCTACTGGCTGCTGCCGACGATCGGGCCGTCCCCCGGGCTGCCTTCGCCGGGCAAGGGGTTCGTGGCGTGCCGCGTCACGGCGATCGGCGACTCGGTGATGCTCGACGTCGAGCCATCGCTGCAGGCCGCCATCCCCGGCATCGCCGTCGACGCGTCGGTCAGCCGCCAGTGGGATGCCGGCGTTGCGCTCGCTGCGCAGCTGCGCTCGCAGGGGGTCCTCGGAGCGATCGTCGTGGTCGATCTTGGAACCAACGGGCCGGTCAGCTGGCAGCAGTTCACAAACATGATGGACGTGCTCGCCGGGGCCTCGCGCGTGGTGTTCGTCACCGTCCACCTTCCGGCGTCGGTCAGCTGGTCGCAGTCGGTGAATTCGACGCTCGTGCAGGGCGTGGCCCGCTATCACCGGGACCGGCTCGCGGACTTCAACCGCCTCGCCGAGGCGAACCCGCAATGGTTCGCCGCCGACGGCGTCCACATGCCGATCGGCGGCCCCGGCGCGCAGGCGATGGCCGCGCTGATCAAGGCTGCGATCTGAGCAGCGGAGGGCCGAGTCGGGCGGGCGCGCGGGCGCGCGGGCGATCCGCGCGCGCCGCCGTTCGCCGGCACCGCCCCACGGTCGCGATCAGCGAAGCGCGAAGCGGTAGGCGGCGGGCGTCGGGTCGCTACCGCCGGGCCCGACCGCGCGCACGTCGAACGCGTAGGAGGCCGGCTGCAGGTGTGTGAAGGTCGCCGGTGAGCTGCATCCCGCGTAGGCCGGCGGCGGTGTGCGGGCGCCGGCGATGACCCGCACCAGCGCACATTGAAAGCCAGTGGAGTCACCGCTTGCGCGGAAGCGGAAGGTCACGCGCGCGCCGGCGGGGTCGATCGTCTCGGCGCTCAGCAGCGTGTTCGGCGCCGGCGGCGCCACGACCGCGGTGACGCGCGACGGCGTGGGGGCTCCCACGGCGCGGGCGTTGCTCGCACTGACCAGCACCCGGATCGTCGAACCTGCATCGGCGGAGCGCAGCGTGTAGGTCGGATGGGTGGCGCCGGCGATCGCCGCGCATCCCTTCCCGAGCCTGTCGCAGCGCTGCCACTGGTAGGCGAAGGAGGTCGGGCCGTTCGACCAGCTGCCGCGGGATCCGCGCAGGCTCACGCCGACGATCGCGGCACCCGAGATCGAGGGCGGGGAGCTTTCCACCGGCCGTGCGGAGACGACCGTCACGACCGCGCTCACCGACGCCGGTCCGCTGCCGCCGGCATTGGACGCGCTGACGCTGCAGGTGAGCCTGTCGCCCAGCTGGGACAGCGGAACGGCATAGGTCTGGGCGTTCGCGGCGGTCACGGGCGTGCCGTCGCTGGCCCATTGATAGGCGTAGGCGGTCGGGGCGTTTGCCCAGATCCCGTTCGAGCAGGACAGCAGATCGCCCGCATAGGCGCGGGCGAGGCCGCTGGCGCCCGTGATCACCGGCGCGAGCGTGTCGACGGGTGGCGGTGGCAGAACGCTGATCGTGCCGGAGGTGCTCAGCAGATCGTTCGCCGCGCTCGCGTAGAGGCGCAGCTCGTAGGTCCCGGGGATCGCCGGCACCGTGAAGGTGCAGGATCCCGACGCGGTCGCCGTGCCGGCGGCGGTCTGGGCGCAGCTGCCAGCGTAGAACGAGCCGAGGTATGAGCTCGCCGCCGCACCGGGTCCGAAGATGCCGACCCAGTCCCCGGCGCTCGGGTTTGACACGCCGCTCCAGCTGACCGTCACAGCCTGCCCGGCGATGACGCTCGCCGGGCTCACCGACACCTCGACCGGGGCCATCAGCTGGTCGGCGCCGTTCACCGTCAGGTCGTTGGAGGTATCTGTCGCGACCAGGCGGTAGTGGTAGGGCGTGTCCGGCGTCAGGCCCTCGACGGCGGCGGAGACGGGCGCCGGCGCGAGCCCGGGCCCGAGCGCCACGGTCGCGGTCTGCGATCCGTAGGCGTCGGTGGTGCCGTATTGGAAGTAATACGAGCCCTCGTAGATGCCGCCGGGTGTGACGGTGCCGTTGAAGGTGGCCTGCGTCGAGGTCACGGCGCTCGGCGCGCCACTCGCGGCGGCCAGCGCGGAGTCGGCGCCGTAGATCGTCGCCGCAGCCGGGCGCGCGCTCAGCGGGCCGAGATCGGCCGCGGCCTCATACAGCTCGGAGTCTGCGTATTTCGAACACGACAGCGTGTACCCGGGTGCGGCCATGCCGTAGTAGAAGACGTGCGCGGGCGCGCCCGGCGCGGTCGCCGACATCAGCGTGTTGACGAGATATTGGGCGTCGGCCTGCTGCTCGGCGACGCCTCTGGCGGGCGACTGGCCGTTGACGCACTCCCAGGCCCCAACCTCGGTGAACCACACCTGGCCGGCCGGCGTCGGGAGGTTGCTCTCGAAGGTCGTGACGGACGTCGATTGCTGGCAGTTGACCGCAAAGTACGGGTGGAAGCCCCAGATCGCGGGCCTCGCGCTCCCGAGTGCGGCGACGTATGCATCCTCATAGCTCGCGAGGTGGCTGTAGGTGAGGTTCGCCGCACAGCCGGGGTTGAAGGACTGCCCACCCTGGTCAGGGTCATTGTCGACGAAGTCGCCGGCGATCGCAGTGCACCCCGCGGTCGCGCACAGCGTGTTGGCCGCGCTCCAGTAGCCGGCGGCGGCGGCGGCCGTGACGCCCGAGGAGTTCGGCTCGTTCCAGGCCTCGATGTAGGGCAGCGTCGTGCCGGGGTAGAGCCCGTCGAGATAGGTGAGCAGCTGCTGGATGTCATTGGTGTATGTCGTCGTGGACGGGGAGCCGTGGTTCGCGCAACCGCCCTCGGGGACATCCCAGAGCGCTATCACCGGGATCAGGTGCAGCGTCTGCGTGACGTAGGTGAACCAGTTGTAGAGGTTCGCCTCGCAGACGCCGCCCTGGGCGACGACATCCGGCGCGGTCACAAACCGCGCGTAGAGCAGGTGCTGGGCGCCGGGAGCACCGACCCACGAGTCGGCGAAGAAGTTCGTGAAGGGCTGGCTGAAGACCCCTGCGGCGTCGAGGTAGTCGCCGTCCCACAGACCCAGGTTCTGGTCGGAGATCCCGTCGACGTAGGCCGTGCCGGCGGCCGCCGGGGCCGCGCCGACGGCACCCGACAGCAGCGCCGCGCAGGCGAGCGCGACGACCGTGCGCCGCAGCGATCGGCGCGCGCCGGCGCCGCACGGCGCCACGACGAGGGCGCGCCGCCACGATCGGCGCCCGCGGGCGAGGTCGGCCGCGGCGTCCGTGTGCCGTATCTCGCTGCGTCCCAATACCGTCATCGCACCGGCCTCCGACCACGGCGCCGTGCCCGGTCAAGCGGCGAGCTCGCCGCCAGAGGTCCCTCGACGCTAGCACAGGCCACGGAAATCGACGCCACAAGGACGAGTGTGAAGCGTGCCCTGCCTGAGGCCGGCGTAATCCGGCCTCAGCCAGGACGCGACCCGCGACCGAGACCGGCATAAGCCGGCCTCTCCTACGGCGCGGAATCGACGCCGCCACCGGATGCGACGCGACCCGCGACCGAGGCCGGCGTAAGCCGGCCTCACTCAGATCAGGGGTAGCCGATCACCACGTCCTTGCAGCCCGTCGTGGTGTAGCTGTGGTAGCTGCTCTTGGCGAGGGTGACGATGTCATCGCCGGGGCCGCAGACGATCGTGCCGCGGCCGAAATAGGCGAAGACATGGTTGTCGTCGGGGCCGGTGAAGATGTGGTTGGTCCCGTGGCTGGCGTAGATCCAGTTGTCGCCGGTGCCGCCGTAGAGGTTGTCGACCTGGGTGGTGGGGTTGTCGGGAAAGGGGTGCTGGTCGCCCCAGATGATGTCGTTGCCGGGGCCGCCGTAGATCGTGTCGTTGCCGGGACCGCCCAGCAGCATGTCGTTGCCGTCGGTGCCGACGAGCACGCCTCCGGCGTTGCTCGCGAAGGCAACCGTGACCGTATGTGGCCAGCCCGCGTGGCTGACATCCGCGGTCGCGAGCGAGGTCGAGAAGGTGAAGAGCGCAAAGGCGGCCATGGCCGCGAGCAGCGTCAGGCGCCGGGCGCCGATCGCGCGCAGCTTGAGGCGGATCCATTTCGCGCTCATCAGCTCACTCCCATCGTGTAGTCCGGGCTGACGGCGAGCATCTGTCCGCCGCTTTCCAGCAGGTAGCGCACCGTCAGTTGCGTGCCGCGCAGCGCCATCGGCACCTTCCAGTGCAGCCAGACGATGCGCGGGCGCGGCGGCGCCGAGATCAGCGTCTGCCAAACGCCGGTCGAGGATTTGCTCTGAAGCGCGAACTCGCCGTTGAAGACCGCCAGCGGCAGATTCTCGTGCACCGTCAGGGTGTGGCCCGGTCGCACCTGCGCCGGCACGCCGCTCACGGTCATCTCGCCCGGCGTGGGAAACACCACCTGAGCCTGAGCCGTCGCGGCGAGGCCGAGCGCGAGCGCCGCGCTCGCCGCGAGCGCACACGCGGCGCGTGGCCGCGGGGCGAAGCCATGCGATGACAATGGATTCATCAGCGATCCGTTTCTCGCGCCAACTCGACGCCGATCCTGACCAACGAGCGGCAAAGAGGACACATGTCGGGCACGGCGGCAAAACAACGTGCGCTTTCGCTTCGGATCCCCCGCGCGGGACCGTCGTGTCCGCTCAACCGATCGCGCAGCCTGCCCGGGACCGCAGCGTCCGCCCAACCGATCGCGCGGGCGCTGCCCGTTGGCCTCCCGCCACCGCGACGCGGAAGGAGCGGGAATGCTCGCGCGAGCCGCCGTCGGCGGATCTACACTCGGACACCCGATGAGCACGCCCGCGAAGATCCCCCAGCGACCGCAGTTGAAGGTCGCCCAGGCGCTTGCGCCGCCGCACAACATCGACGCCGAGGAGTCGGTGCTGGGCGCGATCCTGATGTCTGACCGCACGATGTACTCGCTCGTGATCGAGGAAGCGTTGCGAGGCGAGGACTTCTACCGCGAGCGCCACCGCCTGATCTTCACCGCGATGCTCGGCCTCTACGAACGCAGCGAGGCGATCGACACGGTGACCGTCACCGACGCACTGCGGGCGGCCGGCACGCTCGAGGCGGCCGGCGGCCCGGAGGGGGTGGACGTGCTCGCCGGGGCGGTGCCGAACGTCGCGAACCTGCGCCAGTACGCGCAGATCGTGCGCGACACGGCGCTCCTGCGGCGGCTGTTGAACACCACCTACGAGATCCAGTCGAGCGTGCTCGACCAGCGCGAGCCCGCGCGGGAGCTGGTCGAACGGGCCGAGCAGGCGATGCTCGAGATCTCCCACGGCGAGCGCACGCAGGACTTCCGCTCGATCTCGACGCTGCTGCACAACGAGCTGGACGTGCTGCACGAGCTGTCGGTGGCCGGCGCGGCGCTGACCGGAACGCCGACCGGCTTCAACGACCTCGACGCGATGACCGGCGGGCTGCAGCCCGGGAACCTGATCGTGATCGCCGCACGCCCGTCGATGGGCAAGAGCTGCCTGGTCACCAACATCGCGGAGAACGCCGCGATCAAGCACGGCAAGCCGGTCGCGCTGTTCAGCCTCGAGATGTCAGAGACCGAGCTGGCGCGGCGGTTCATCGCCTCGCAGGCGAGCATCAAGGGCGATGACCTCAGCAAGGGCCGGGTGCCCGAAGCGATGTGGCCGAAGATCGTGAACGCCAGCTCGAAGCTCGCAGCGGCGCCGCTGTGGATCGACGATTCGGGCGACATCGGCATGCTCGAGATTCGCGCCAAGGCGAGACGGCTGTACTCCCAGCACCCCGACGGGCTCGGCCTGGTGATCGTCGATTACCTGCAGCTGCTGCGCGCGGAGTCGCGCAGCGAGAACCGGGCGGAGATCATCGGGCAGATGTCGCGCGGGCTGAAGATGCTGGCCCGCGAGCTCGACGTTCCCGTGATCGCGCTCTCCCAGCTCAACCGCAGCGTCGAGTCCCGCAACCCGAAGATCCCGATGCTCTCGGACCTGCGCGAGTCCGGCGCCGTCGAGCAGGACGCCGACGTCGTGATCTTCATCTACCGCGACGACTACTACAACCCGGACTCCTCCGAGCATCCGGGCGAGGCGGACCTGATCATCGCCAAGAACCGCAACGGTCCGGTCGGCAAGGTGACGCTCACCTTCCGCCCCGAGTACCCGCGGTTCATGAGCTACTCGCGCGAAGACCGCTTCGCCTGATCGCCGCCGCGAGCGCCTCGGGCGCTCAGGCGCGGCGAATTTCGGCGAACACGCCGTGGAGGTGGGCGCCTCCGCCTATCACGATCAGATCGCCGGCAGCGTCGATACCGACGCTCGTGGCGGCGATCACGCGCTGCGGCGCTCCGATTCCCCCGCCCAGCCCGGAGACGACGAACTCGCGGAGAGTGCCGTCGAGCGTGCCGAGGACGGCGAAGTCACCGGCGAGGTTGGACACCAGCATCGGCGGTTCCCCGACGGCAAACCCGAGCTGACGGGGCGCTCCGAACTCAGCGGCGCCCGGCGCCAGCGTCGAGACGGCCAGCTCGGAGTCGGCCTTGTTGTCGAACAGGGCGAGCGTGCCCGCGGCGCCGTCTGGGACCGCGTAGGGCTCCGCAGCGGCGCCGGGGACGGCCGCGAGGAGCGTGAATGGCCGGCCACCGCTGCTGACCGCCGCGCGCACGCTCCCCGGTTCGCCGCTGCCGCCGTCTGAGAGCACCGTCGCCTGGCCGGCGTCGTCGAGCGCGACGGCGATCGCCGCTGGGGCCGGCGGTTGGCGGCGAAACAGCTTCAACGACCGCGTCGTGACGCAATGCGCCGCGGCGTCGCAGACGACCGCCTCGAGCGTGTCAGGCCCACCAAACGGGCCGTTCAGCCAGGCAAGGGCGATCGCACCACTGTCGTTGACGGAGACCACCGGCGGCCCGCTCGCGTCCACGGCGGCGTTGGAAATCGCGACGGTGTGTCCGAGCCGCCCGTCGGGGCCGAGCCGCGCATAGTAGAAGCCGGTGTAGAGCGGAGTCAGCGCCCGCTCCCAGACCGCGAGGACCGGGCCGTCGGCTCCCGAGACGAGCTCGAGGAGGTAGCCGCCGTTCGTCAGCAGCCGGCGCGGTCGCGCGAAACGCCCGCCGTGCTCCACCGAGACCATCCAGCGACCGGCGTGGCGCCGCGTGCCGTAGCTGAGCCACGCGACGTAGCCGACGCCCGACCCCGACAACGCCACGTCGCCGGCGGGCAGCTCGCCGATGTCGTTGCCCCCGAAGGAGCTGTCGTCGGTCAGCAGGACCGGCGCCGCGAAGCCGCGGCCTCCTGCCCCTCGCGATTGGGGGCGCAGCGATCCGAGATCGGCATACAGCGCATGCCCTCTGTCGAAGGCGTTTGGCGCGCGCAGGAGCGGGCCGAAATGCGTCGGCGGCAGCGGCGGTCCGCCGACCCACGCCGCGAGCACATCGCCGCGCGGATCGACCGCCAGCGTCGGGCCCAGCTCGTAGCGCGTCGTGAGCGTGATCGGCGCGCTCCAGCCGGCGCCGGTCGACGCGCGCGCGCCAGCACCGCCGCCGCCCACGGCGATCACGATCACGGCGGCGCACGCGCTCGCGACCAGCAGCCGCCCGGCTCTGGCGATCGCCGCGCGCCGGCCCATCAGGTGAAGCGGGCGCTCGCGGCGTCAGGACCGTGCTCGCGTTCGCGGGCCGCCATCAGGGCGGCCGTGCCATCGCGGTCGAGCAGCAGCCGCAGATAGCTGCGAACCGTCTGCGAGAAGACGATGTCCTCGTCCTCGTTGAAGCCGCTCGTGCCGACGATCAGGCCGTAGGCGGTGTCGATGATCGCCCCGCCCCACGGGAAGGCGCCGCGGAGCCCCACGAGCGCTCCGGGGTGCAGGCGGACCGCCACGTGGCTGTCGCTGCCGGTTGCTTCGCAGATGCGGATCTTGCCGGTGACGTTGTCGATGAACCAGGCTCCGTCGAGCTCCGAGCCCTCGACGTCGTGCGGGAACGAATGCCTCGCCGCTCCCGCGAAGTCGCGCCCGGGCGCCGCGGCGATCACCACCACCACGCCATATGAGCACCTCGTGACCAGGCCGGCGTCGATCCACGCCCGCCCCGTCACCGCGATCAGCTCCCCGACCGCGCGCAGAGCGCTCTCACTCAATCGCGACGGCTGCGACACGGGCACAAATCCTCCAGCCCTAGCCAGGGCGCGTCAGCGCCCCTCCTCGATGTCCACCGGCGGCAGGTCGCGGATCTCGTCCTTGGTCAGGCTGACGCTAACGCCGTCGGCGTCGTCGACCTTCTCGACCGAGCCGATCGGGATCGCGACGCGCTTGGCGCCCCAGAGATGGCCCTCGTCGAGCAGGAAATGGGTGACGTGGTGGTCGCTGGGGTCGATCACGAGCCCCTGGACGCGCCCGATCTCTCCGTCCTTGGCCGACACCGAGTCCCCACGGCGCACCTCGACGTCGCCGACCGGGACACGGTCGGTGACAAACGCGTGGTGGCCGGGATCCATCGCGCCCATGCCGATCCCCATGCCGCCCATCCCGAGGGCCCCGACGCCTCCGATGCCGGTGCCCATGCCGCCAAGCCCGAAGTAGGGCAGCGAGAGCATCTGGCCGGGACCGTAGCCCCACCCGGCTTCGGAAGGCCCCGGAAGAAACTGGGTCTCCTCAGCCTCGTCGAAGGCATCGAACTCGGCCCGCGTGCAGTTCAGGCTGATCTTGCCCGCAGCCGCTTCCCCCACGCTCTCGATCGGCACCAGGCGCCCCGTGCCGACATGGTGGGGCTGCTCGACGACCAGGTGGGTCAGCGCGCGCGCGACGGGGTCGACCACGACCCGCCGCAGCTCTCCGCAGGCGCCGTCGCTGCAGGCGACCTCGCTGCCGATCACCAACGTCTCAGATCCGCTCATCGCACGCCTTTCTCTCTTCCGTTGATCGGGCTTTGAACCCTGCCAACGGCAGCTTAGGGCCTGGGCTCGCGGCGGCCCACCGTCGCCCGCACGGCCGCGACGGCCGCCAAGCCCGCCTCAGCCTCCCTCGATCTCCGCCGCGTCCTCGTCGCTGAGCGCGAGCGCGGCCCCCGCGAGCAGCTCATCGGCCTGGTCGGGCCGGCGCAGGCCGACGATCGCGCCATTGACGGCCGGGTTGCGCAGCACCCAGGCGATCGCCACCGCGCCGGGTGAGACGCCGAGGCGCTGCGCGACCGCACGGACCCGCTCGGCGGTGGCGAGGTTCTCGCTGAGGCGCGGCTCGGTGAAATTGTCGCTCTTGGCGCGCCAATCGTTGTCTGGCAGCGCTGCGACCCGCTCCCGCGTCATCGCCCCGGTCAGCATGCCGGATCCCATCGGCGAGTAGGCGATCACGCCGATCCCGGCGCTGCGCGCGTAGGGCAGGATCTCCTCCTCCACGCCGCGCGCGATCAGCGAGTAGGGCGGCTGGAGCGTTTCCACCGCGCCGAGCGCGCCGATTTGCTCGAGCTGCGCCACGCTGAAGTTCGAGACCCCGATGTGGCGCACGAGCCCCTCGTCGCGCAGCGCCAGGAGCTCCGACCAGCCCTCCTCGATGTCCTCCGGCGGTCGCGGCCAGTGGATCTGGTAGAGGTCGATCGCGCCGACGCCGAGCCGCTCGAGGCTCGCCTCGGCCTCGCGCCGGATCGAGTCGCGCTTCAGGCTGCGCTGCGCCATGCGCCCGGGGCCCTCGAGAATGCCGCATTTCGTGAAGACGTGGGGGGCGGGGTCAAGGCCGGCGATCGCGCGCCCGACGACCTGCTCGGAATGGCCGAAGCCGTAGCCGGCGGCCGTGTCGATCCAGTTGATCCCGAGCGCCAGCGCGTGGTCGATCGCGGCGATCGACTCGGCGTCGTCCTGATCGCCCCAGCCGAACTCCCAATCGCCGCCACCGAGTGCCCACGCGCCGAAGCCGACACGCGTGATCTGAAGTCCGGTGGAGCCGAGCTCCACGGTCGCAAGCTGGGTTTTCGCCATTACGTTCTCCTTGTGTCTTCCGATGTCCTCAGGTTCCGCGGGGCGACCGACGCCGCGCCCCCCAGCGCCACGCCCTCCCCCGGCACGCGACGATACGCGAAACGCGCAGATTGCTCGCAAGCTGCGCCGCGCGGCGTGAATGCGCGGGGCGGGGACCGCACGCGCGTCTATCCTGGCAGGGCGATGTCCACCAACCCCGCCCCGGCCCCCCAACGCTGCGAGTTCGGCATCTGTGACGGCAGCGGCTTCGTGATCGACGAGACGACGGCGACGGCCCGCGACTGCCGCTGCCGGGCGCCGCGGATCGCCGCGATGCGCGCCCGCGCGCTGGAGGCGAGGATCCCCAAGCGCTACCGCGCGATCTCCTTCGAGCACTCCGACGTGATCGACATCGAGCGGCGCTGCCCGACCCAGGTGCGCGAGATCCGCGCCTTCGCCGGCAACATCTCCGCCAACCTCGACGCGGGCCACGGCCTGTGGCTGACCGGCAGCTTCGGCACCGGCAAGACGGCGCTCGCGATGATCGTCTCGAAGGCGGCGATCGACGCCGGGCGCACCGTCGCGATCTACTCCTGCCCGCGTCTGCTGAGCGTGATCCGCGAGTCGATCGACCACCCATCGCGGTCGGCGGGCGGCTCCTCGCGGGGCGCCGGCGGCGGTGTGCTCGACTTCCTCGACCGCCTCGCCGCGGCGGACCTGCTGCACATCGACGACCTCGGCGCCGAGCATCGCACCGACTGGGTGCTCGAGCAGCTCTACACGATCATCAACGCGCGCTACGAGGACGAGCGCTCGACGATCGTGACCTCCAACCTCGGGCGCGACGAGCTCGCGGCACAGCTCGGCGAGCGGATCGTCTCGCGCCTGGAGGGCTCCTGCGAGATCCTGCCGTTCTTCGGCGGCGACGCCCGCCGCGTCGCCTACGAGGTCGCGGGCGGCCGGCCCGGCTCGCCCTGAACCCACTCCCGCGCCCGCCGCGACACGCACAACGTCCTCGGGGCGGCGAAGCCGCCCTACTAAACTTCCCCGCACGTGCCGGGAATCGTCATCGTCGGCGCCCAGTGGGGCGATGAAGGCAAGGGGAAGGTCACCGACCTGCTCGCCGAGCGGGCCGACGCCGTCGTGCGCTTTCAGGGCGGCAACAACGCCGGGCACACGATCGTGCGGGGCAACCGCGAGTGGAAGTTCCATCTCGTGCCCTCAGGGATCCTCTACCCCGGCAAGCGCTGCATCATCGGCAACGGGGTGGTCGTCGACCCGAAGGTCCTGATCGACGAGCTCGCGTCGCTTCGCAGCCAGGGCGTCGACGCCAGCGGGCTGAAGGTGTCGGCGAACTGCCACCTGATCATGCCCTACCACCTGCTGCTCGACCACGCCGGCGAGACGCGCCTGGGCACCCTCGCGATCGGGACGACACGCCGCGGGATCGGGCCCTGCTACGCCGACAAGGCCGCGCGCCTGGGGATCCGCGTTCAGGACATGCTGGACGAGAAGATCCTGCGCAAGAAGATCGCCGCGGCGCTCGAGCCCAAGCGGCTCGCGCTGCGCCCCTACGCCCGCGACCCCTCGCTTGACCTGCACGCGATGGTGGAGCAGTACGTGACCTACGGGCACCAACTCGAGCCCCAGATCGCCGACTGCGCGCGCCTGGTGTGGGACGCACTCGAGGCCGACAGGGTCGTCCTGTTCGAGGGCGCGCAGGGCGCGATGCTCGACATCGACCACGGCACCTACCCGTTCGTGACCTCGTCGAACCCGATCGCGGGCGCAGCGTGCGTCGGCGCCGGCGTCGGCCCGCGCGACATCGACGAGATCTGGGGCGTCTGCAAGGCCTACGCGACGCGCGTGGGCTCCGGGCCGTTCCCGACCGAGCTCGACGACGAGCTGGGTGAGGAGATCCGCCGGATCGGCGGGGAGTACGGCACCACGACCGGCCGCGCGCGGCGGATCGGCTGGCTCGACCTCGTCGCGCTGCGCTACGCCTCGCGGCTGAACACGCTCTCGGCGCTCGCGATCACCAAGCTCGACGTGCTGTCGGGCTTCGAGCGGATCCTGGTCTGCACGAGCTATCGCGGCGAGGAGGGGGCGACGTTCGACCACTTCCCCTACCACCAGTCGGTGCTCCATCACGCCGTCGGCGAGTACGTCGAGCTGGAGGGCTGGAGCGAGGACATCGGCGAGTGCCGCGATGAGTCCGAGCTGCCCCAGGCGGCGCGCGACTACCTCGCCTTCATCGCGGACTTCATCGGCGTGCCGGTCGCGATGGTCGGCGTCGGGCCGGCGCGCGAGCAGACGATCTGGACCGCGGCGGGCGCGCAGACGCTGGTCGCTCAGGCCGCGGCGTAGCGCTCGAGCGCGGCGACCACGGCCGCCCCCGCATGCCCGTCGCCCCACAGCGCGGGGCGCTCCGCGGGCACCGGGCGCTCGAGCGCTGCGACGGCCGCGGCGGCGTCGAGTGAGACGAGCGTGTTCCAGCCGGCGTCGACGGTCTCGGTCCACTCGGTGTTCTCACGCAGCGTGACGCAGGGCACACCGGCCAGGTAGGCCTCCTTCTGCACCCCACCCGAATCGGTCAGCACCGCGCGTGCGTGGCAGAGCAGCGCGGCGAAGTCGAGATAGCCGAGGGGTTCCGTCAATGAGGCGGCTTTCGCCGCCCGGGCATAAAGGTCGCTGCGTTCCAACCGCTCAAGGGTGCGGGGATGGACCGGCATGACAAGGTTTCCGCCGACGGCCTCGAGCAGCGCCACGAGGCGCTCGAGCGCCGCGGGGTCATCGACGTTGGCGGCGCGGTGCGCCGTGACGAGGACATAGTTGCCGGGCGCCAGGTGGAGCCGCTCGAGCGTCTGCGTGCGGGCGAGCGCCCGCTCGCGGGTTGCGTAGGCGACGTCGACCATCACGTCGCCGACGACGACGGCCTGCCCGGGCGCTCCTTCGCGCGCGAGCTGCTCGCTCGCGGATTGCGTCGAGCACAGCAGCAGCTGCGAGAGCTGATCGGTCAGGACGCGGTTTCGCTCCTCGGGAAGCGTGCGGTCGAAGGCGCGCATCCCCGCCTCGACGTGCGCGATCGCGAGCCCGAGGTCCGCGGCGGCGAGCGCCCCCGCGAGCGTCGAGTTGGTATCGCCGTAGAGCAGCACGACGTCCGGCTTCAGCTGCGCGAGCAGCGGGTGCAGCGCGACCACCATCCGCCCGAGCTGGGAGCTGTTGGAGCCGCCCGCGATCTCGAGCGTGTGGTCGGGCGCCGGCAGCCCGAGCTCCTCGAAGAAGATCGCCGAGAGCTGCGCGTCGTGATGCTGCCCGGTGTGGATCAGCAGCTCAACGTTTCGCTCGCGCAGAGGATGGGAGACGGCGGCCGCCTTGACGAACTGCGGCCGGTTGCCGAGCACCGTGGCGACGCGCATCAGCGCAGCTCGGACGCGATCCGCTCGCGCACGAGCAGCGCGATCTCGCGCGTGCGCGGTCCGGGCACGCCGTAGCTGTGCTCCCCGACCGCGTGCACGGCCGAGACCTCGAACGGGGTCGAGGCGACGAACGCCTCCTGCGCGCCGGCGAGCCAGTCCTGATCGAGGGACTCCTCGCGCACGTTCGCGACGGCGAGCACCACGCGGCGCGTGATCGAATCGAGCACATGGTCGGTGAGCGGCGCCGTGAAGATCTCGCCGTCGCGGACGAGGAAGAACGACGAGGTCGGGCACTCGAGCACACGCCGGTGCGGGGTGATCAGCAGCGCCTCATCGCCGCCCTGCTCGCGGGCCAGCCGCGAGGCGAGCATGTTGGCGGCGTAGGAGAGCGACTTGATGTTGTCCAGCAGGCGCGGCGGCGCGTAGGTGACGGGGATCAGCGCAAGCGTGGGTGGCATCTTGGGGATCGGCTCGATCAGCACGATGCGCCGCCCGCCGCGGGTCGCGAGCATCCGCACGAGCACGTCGTCGGGGCCGGGGTCGCGTGCCCCGAGGAGCGTCGCTACGTCGGTGGCGAAATCGTGCGCGTCCAGCGGCAGGCGCAGCCCGGCGGCGGAGCGCTCCAGGCGCGCCAGATGCTGATCCAGCGCGTAGGGCACGCCGTCGTAGAGGCGCACCACCTCAAAGGCGCCGTCCCCGCGCAGCAGTCCCTGGTCGGTGACCGGGATGACCGCCTGCGCGCTGTCGAGTAGTTGCCCGTCGATGCAGGCAAGCTCGGATTGCATCGCGCCGCACGCTACCCGATCACGCCGGCGTGGCGCGCTCCTGCGCGCCGAGCGGGGGCGTCAGGCGATCACGCCGGCGTGGCGCGCTCCTGCGCCGCGAGTGCCAGCAGCGTCGCGGCGGAAGCCGCGCGCGAGACGAGCACGCAGGTGTGGCCGCCCTGCACCCAGGCGAGGATCTGAGCGCCGGCGTGGGCGTCGGCCCAGTAGTGCGCGCCGCCGTGCGTCAGCGTGCGGCCGGCCGCGCCCCAGGGCAGCGGCGCGCCGGAGACGATGGCGTAACCAAGCGTGCCGGTGCCGCCATAGGAGCGGAAGAACTCCGTCGTCACCTTTCGCCCGTCGAGTGAGTCGCTGCGCGTGCCGAGGCTCGGCCAGCCGAGCGAGGACCATTGCGGGAAGGCGATCGTCGTGCCCGCGGCCGTCAGCCTGTAGGGCGCCGGGCCGGTGGCGCGCTCGAGCGCGATCGTCGAGACACGCAGCGCCGTCGGCGGAGCCGGGGCCGGCGCGCCTCTGAGCACGAGCGCGAGCACGATCCCGGCGGCGAACCCCACCGCGACCGCGATCAGCGGCCGCCGGCGCCGGCGCGGACGCGCGCGCGCCGCCCGGGCATTGTTGAGCTCGCCGATCCGCTGCTGCAGCCGCGCCGGCGCCGGCGCCTCCACCGCGCGCAGCAGCTCGCCGATCCGCCGCTCGTCGGCGGCGATCTGCTCACGCTCCGGCTGGTCCGGCATGTGGTCCATCTAAGCAAGACCCCGCGGCGGCGTGGATCCTTCCCGCCGGTCGGGGTCGTCGCTCTGCGTCGGTGGCTCGACGCTCGCGACGACGCGGCGGCGCGCGCGGTGCAGGCGTGTCGTGATCGTGGCCTCGGGAGCGCCGAGCGCGCGGCCGGCCTGCGCGTAGGAGAGGCCGAGCACGTCGACCGCCACGAGCGCCAGGCGGAAATCCTCCGGCAGCTCCGCGATCGCCGCGTACAGTTCCTGCGCCTCGAGCGCCTGCTCCGCCTGCTCGCCGGCGCGCGGGTCAGCAGGGTCGACCTGCTCGAGCGTCGCGCTCACCTGCGGGCGCCGCGAGGCGCTGCGGCGCGAGTTCAGGAAGGTGTTGCGCAGCACGCGCATGAGGTAGGCAAGCTCGGCCGCCTGCGAGGTGGTTCCGACGGCTCGCAGCATCCGCGGGCGCGCGAGCACCCGCACGAAGGTCTCCTGCACGAGGTCCTCGGCCTCGTGCGAGGAGCCGCACAGCGCCCAGGCGGCGCGGTAGAGGCGATCGACGTGCCCCGGCAGCGACTGCGGGTCAAGTAGCCCCATCGCCGCCCGGGCTCGCTTCGATCGCGCGTGTGCTCCCCCGTCCGGGCATCGCCGCCGACTCTAGTGGGTCGGCCATAAACGTTGGGCCTGAAACGCAGCCTGTGGCGAGGTCGTGGGATGCTGGCGTCGTGGCCTTCGAGAGCGCCGCCGACGGTCGCTTCGCCCCGAGCCCGAGCGGGCCGCTTCACCTCGGCAACCTGCGTACGGCGCTTCTTGCGTGGTGCTTCGCGCGCTCCCAGGGCGCCCGCTTCCTGCTGCGCATCGAGGACCTCGATCCGCAGCGCTCGCGGGCCGAACACGAGGCGAGGATCATCGACGAGCTGGCGGCGCTCGGCATCGACTGGGACGGGCCGGTGGAGCGCCAGAGCGAGCGCCTGGAACGCCACCGCGCGGCGTTCGAGACGCTGCGCGCGGACGGGCGCGTCTACCCGTGCTGGTGCAGCCGTGCAGAGATCCGCGAGGCTGTGGCGGCGCCGAACGCGGACGCGCATGTCGCGGACGGCGCGCCTGCCGACGCGGACGCACGGGCCGCGGGCGGTGCGGGTGGCTCCGGTCGTGCGTGGGGCGAGGGCGCCTACCCCGGCACCTGCCGGATGCTCTCTGAGCACGAGCGGCGGCGGCTGGCGCGCGACGGCGCGCCGGCGGCCTGGAGGCTCGATGCCCGGTCCGCGCGCGTCGGCTTCGTCGACCGGCTGTGGGGGGAGACGGCGGCGGCCGTCGATGACTTCGTGCTCTGGCGCGGCGACCCCCCGGTGGGCGACGCGGGCGGGGTGCCCGCCTACAACCTCGCGGTCGTCGTCGACGACAGCGATCAGGGCATCGGCGAGGTCGTGCGCGGCGACGACCTGCTGGAGACGACGCCGCGCCAGATCCTGCTCGCGCGGCTGCTCGGACTGTCCGTGCCCCACTACGCGCACGTCGCGCTGGTGCTCGGTGGCGACGGGCGGCGGCTCGCAAAACGCCACGGCGCCGTGACGCTCGAGCAGCGCCTGGCGCTCGGCGAGAGCGTCGAGACGGTGATCGGCTGGCTGGCGTGGAGCGCCGGCCTGGCCGGCCCTGGCCGTGAGCTGACCGCCGGCGAGGTGCTCGCCGGCTTCGATCCGGCGCGGCTGGGGCGCGAGCCGGCGGTCTTCCCGGCCCACTCCTGACGCGTTTCGCGCTTGCGCGCGACGCGTGATGCGTGATGCGCTAAGCCTCGTTGAGGAAGACCGCCGTGTCGATCCGCACGCCGTCGGCCTTTGCCGCCTCCATGTCGGGGTCGGAAGCCAGCATCTCCTCAAAGGCGGCCATGTCCGGGACCTCCAGGATCATGCCCACCCGGTTGGAGCCCTGCGGGTCGCGAAAGAGCCTGACGGTCACACCGATGGGTGTGAAGATCTCCTCCCGTCGCGGGGACCTGAGCCATTCGTCCACGTCTTCGACCTCGTGGAACACGAGCACCGTCGCCATCGAGTCTCCTGTCGCTCGGGTGATTGCCGCCGGGATGGGAGCGGCGCGGCGAGTCTAGCCGCCGGCGCTCCCTCGCGATCGGGCGCTACTCGCGTGGCTGGTTGGAGATCGCCGCGGCCTCGATGAAGGCCGGACGCGCCTCGCCGCGTTCGACGTAGGCCTGAAGGCCCGGCCACTCCGCGAGCAACCCTCGCGAGTGGGCGCTCCCCAGCACGCTGGCGCAGATCACGTCGGCGACGCTGAACTGGTCCGCGACCAGCCACTCATGGCCGCTCAGGGCCGTCTCGATCGCGGCGGCGGCCGCCGCGAAGCGCTCGCGAGCGCCTGGATCGCTCGAGTTCTCGGCGGTATCGCGGATCCAGCGGTACAGCGGCGCCTCGATCTCGGTCATCGCGAACAGCACCCATTGGTAGATGAGCGCCCGTTCGGCGCTCTGCAGCGGCGCGATCAGCGCGCTGTCTGGGTGGAGGTCGGCAAGCTGCAGGCAGATCGCGGCGGATTCGAACATCACGGTCCCGTCGTCGAGCTCGAGTGCGGGCACGCGCCCGAGTGGATGGCGGGCCAGATGCTCGGCGGAGGAGCGGTCCTTCGCCGCCATCTTCACGAGCTCATAGGGTGCACCGATCTCCGCGAGCAGCCAAAGCACGCGGCTCGAGCGGGTGCGAGGCATGTAGTAGAGGCGCGCCACCGTCAGGCCAGTATCGCAGCGCGCGTCGGCGGGCTCTCTCGGCGGCGCCGTTGGCCGGTCGATCTGCCATGTCCGCGGCGGCCGGTGTGGGGCCCGGCCGGCTTTGGGAGCAGCGAGCGGGCGCGCGCCGTCGACGTCATTCCGTGGGCGTCTGGGTCGGTAGCACCGGCAGGGTTGCGGTGGCGGAGTGGACGATTCCGCTCGCGAGATAGTCGGTCCAGTCGAACACCTGCCCGGTTGTGTGACCGATGACCTTCCTGAACTCGCCCGACAGCCGCGAGGGGTCGGCGACGACCTGGGCGAGTTGGAGCACGGCTCCGTCGGCGGGATCGATGATCACCTCCTCGCGTACCCCGCGGTCGCCGGCGAACTCGCCGTAGCCGTCGCCCCCGAGCGGTCCGGCGATCGCGATGCCGTGCCGCCCCGACTCGTCGGTTGCGGGCCCGAGCAGCTCGATGCCCGGCACGCTCGCCATCAGCTTGCAGAAGGCGACGCGCAGTGCCGCGGAGGAGCCGAACGCCGGCGCGGCGAGAATCTCGGCAGCCGTGCTGAAGGTGTACGCCGCGGACGCCGGCAGGCTCGGGTCGGTGACGACCTCGTTGAGGCCCGTGTCGTTGGTGTCGATGAGCTGGGCCAGCGCAGCTGCGCTGGTCGGCAGCCGCGAGAGATCGTCCGGGACGGCGAGCAGCGCTCCGGGCCCGCCGAACTCGACCGTCTGACCCCATGGGGTCGATGAGGAATACCGCGTTCCGGCTGGCGGCGCCAGCGTCCACGCACCGCCGATGACCCAGCCATTCGCGCCGTGTGTCATGAACTTCTGCGGGCCGTCGTAGGTCATGACGCGGAAGTCGGACCCGTCGGCTCCACCCCAGGTCTGGATCGTCTCCGGCTGGACGACGTAGGCCATGTCGGCGGGGCCTCCGCTGCCCAGCGCGTAGAAGCCGCCGACAAGCGCCTTGACCTCCTCGTAGAAGTACTCGCCGCGCCCCAGCTTCACCGCCGCGGCGCGCGTCGCGGACCGGCCGGCACGCACGAGCACGGCCCCGGCCGCCGAAATCGGCTTCGCCGTGCCCTCGCCCCGAGGTGACGATCCCGACATCCACAACGCCGCGGCGACCAGCACCAGCGTTGCGCTCGCCGCGACCAGCCACTGCCCCGGCCGGCGTGATTGACCGAGGACCCGGCGATCTGCGCGGCGCGCCGCTGCCCCATCGATCGTCGCGACGAACAACTCATTCGCGGGGTCTGCGTTGCGGATACGCGCGTCAAGGTCCATCGGGCTCAGTTCCTCACGGCGGCTTTGGGAGTGGCGCTCGCCTGCGCGCGCCCGGCGCCCTGCGCGAAGAGGTGCTCCGTCACCAGCGGGTCTGCTCGCAACCGCGCCTTTGCCTTGTGCAGGCGCAGCGCCACGGCGTTCACCGAACAGCCGAGAACCGCGGCAGCTTGCGCATGGCTGCAGCCCTCCCAGCTCACGAGCCGCAGCGCCTCGCGGTAGGCGTCCGGCAGCCGCTCGATCGCGGCGACCAGCCACGCGTCGCCCCCCTCGGCCATGACCGTGACCTGCGGCACCGTTGACGCCTCGCGGCTCAGACGATCAAACAACCGCCGGCGACGGCGCTGGCCGCGGCGGTGGTTGAGCAGCAGGTGCCGGGCCAGGCCGAACAGCCACAGCCGCGTCTCGGCGCCCGCGGGCATCTCGTCAAGCCGGCGCCAGCTGACGGCGAACACCTCGGCGACGACGTCCGGGACCTCGGCGGCAGACCCCGGCAGCCGGCGGTAGACGTAGGCGTAGATCGCCGCGTGATGCTCGGCATACAGCGCCTCGAACTGCTCGCGCCGATCGCGGTCGCGGCGGCGGCTTGGTGGGCTCACGCAGACTTTGATCGCGACAGCATGCCGACTACATGTCCGGCAGGCACGGGAACCTTTCGTGTCCGGGGCGTTGCCCTCACGGCACCGCGCCGGTGATCAGCGGCCTGCTGCCGCTTAGGCGCCCTGCGCGAGGTACGCCAACGTCTCGCTCGCGATCAGGCTGACCAGGTTTCCGAGCGCGAGATTGGCATCGAGCGGGTGCAGTCCCCACAGGGGCGCGAGTACGCCGGTGGAGGTCAGAGGCTGCGCCCCGTTGATCGGCGTCACCTCGAGGAAGTTGTTGGCGTTCGACTGGGCGCACTGCGCGGTGTAGGAGTCGCCGTACTCAAAGAACGGCGTCGACCCGGCCTGCCCGGGCACCTCCGAGGCCGGGATGTCGACCCCGTTTCCGGGCGGGAACGACACTGGGAAGACCGGCTCGAGGACCCCCGAGCCGCCGCTCAGCGCGGCCGGGTTGGTGCAGAGAATCGAGTCGCCCGCCGGCAGGGGCCCCACCGCGTTGATTGGACTGTGCGTGTTGGCACCGAAGTCCGCGCCCGGCGGTGGCACGCCGGGGAACGAGGAGTAGGAGACGACGCAGCCGAGCTCGGCCGTCGATGTGCAGCCCGGGATGTGCTTGAAGCTCCCGCCGACGAGGCTGCCCGTCGGGACGACCACGGAGCCGCCGAAGAGGAATGCCGAAAGCATCCGGCTGCGGAGCTTCGCGTTCGGGTCGATCTGCTGGGCGATCAGCTTGCGCAGCACGAACGCCCCCTGCGAATGCCCGATCAGCACGAACGGGCGCCCGTGGCTGTAATGCGCGAGGAAGTACTTCCAGGCGTCCAGGACGCTGTCGTACTGCTCCGCCGCAACCTTACGCGCGAGCGCCGCCGGGAGCTGGCCGACGACTCCGCCGTACTGGACGGTGATCGAGTGGTACATCGGCGCGTACATCCTGCAGACGTTTCCGTAGTAGGCGGCCTGGTAGCGGGCGACGTCCGTCTCCGCCGGCTGGATCTTCAGGTCGGACAGCTCGGTCGTCTCGGCGCTGACCGTTGGGTAGACGTAGAAGCAGTCGACCGGCGGGTTGGGATCGGCCGGCGGGGTGGAGGTGCTCTCGAGCGTCCCGATCGGCGAGAAGATCCCGGTCTCCAGGTTCGTGACACACGGGTTGTTCGCGAGCCCGGGACGGCACAGCCAGACCGGCTTGTAGACCGCGGCGCCGGCGGTCCCTGTGAGCCCAGCGAGAGTGAGGCAGACAGTGAGTGCCGCCGGCGCCGCCACACGCAACGATCGAAAACCCCCCATACGCCCCACATGTCCGCCAGCGGCTTGGACCTTTCTCGCCGGCGCTCGCGACGCGGCGCGCGCTCTCAGCCGGCGATCGCGTCGAGCGTCTCCAGGGCGTCCGCGGGAAGCGTGAGCGCCGCGCCGCGCACGTTTTCGCGCAGATGCGCGACGGAGGAGGTGCCGGGGATCAGCAGGATGTTGGGGGAGCGTTGCAACAGCCACGCCAGCGCCACGGCCATCGGCGTGAAGCCAAGCTCCGCCGCGACCGCCGAGAGGGTGTCGGACTGAAGCGGCGTGAAGCCCCCGAGCGGGAAGTAGGGCACGTAGGCGATGCCCTGCTGCGCGAGGGAGTCGATCAACGCGTCGTCCACCCGGTGGGCGATGTTGTAGAAGTTCTGCACGCAGACGACGGGCGCGATCGATTGTGCTTCGGCGATCTGCTCCGCTGAGACGGTGCTGACGCCGAGGTGGTCGATCAGCCCTTCCTGCGCCATCTCCGCGAGCGCACCGAACGGTTCGGCGAGCGAGCCTGGCTCCGGGGCGTCGAGCCCGCCGACGCGGAGGTTGACGACGTCCAGTTTGTCGAGACCGAGGTTCTCGAGGTTCTCGTGAATCGCTCGGCGAAGCTCATCGGGCGCGCGCGCCGTCGGCCACCCTCCCTGGGCGTCGCGGCGGGCACCGACCTTCGTCACGATCCGCAGATCCTCAGGGTAGGGATGGAGGGCCTCCCTGATGATCTGGTTGGTGACGTGCGGGCCGTAGTAGTCGCTCGTGTCGATGTGGTTGATTCCCAGCGCGACGGCCTCGCGCAGGACGGCGATCGCCTCATCGCGGTCGGCGGGAGGGCCAAAGACGTGGGGTCCGGCCAGCTGCATAGCGCCGTAGCCGATCCGTGTGAGTGTCAGGTCCTCCGCGAGGGAGAACGTGCCTCCGGGCAGTTCAGTGTTCGCCATCCTGGTCCTTCCGTAGCGGGCTCGCCGAAGCAGAGTCTGTGGTGGAAGTCAACCACGAAGGCGACGTTCGTCCCTCAGCAGATTTCGAGGCGCCCGTCGTCGTAGATCACCGCGCCGCCGTGGCGCAGCGTCGCGACGGCGTGCTTCGCGCCTCGCAGCAGCGCGGTCTTGGCGAGCACCTCGGCCTGCATCGAGGACGGGGCGAGCGCGCTGACCTGCACGACGCCGGTGAAGGCCGGGCCCCCCGTGGCCGGGTCCAGCAGATGGTGTCCGGGGCGGCCGTGGGCGTCGATCCAGCTGCGTTTGCCGATCCCGCTCGTGGCGACCCCGCCCGCGCTGCACTCGAAGGTGTGAACGATGGACCCGTCGAACGGGCTCGCGACACGCACTGCTCGCGCCAGTCCTGCGGTGCCGCCCAGCCGAAGGTCGCCGCCGCAGTCGATCGCGAAACTCGCGTGGCCACCGAGCACGCCGGCCAGGATGTCGCCGAACAGCCCCTTCGCGATGCCCCCGCTGTCAAAGCGCAGACCGGGTGGCCGTGTGACCGTGCCGGCCGGCAGGTTCAGCGTGACCGAGCCCCACCTGGCGCCGCCGCTCGGTCCGGCGGGCGCGCGCGCCGGCGCCTGCGCGAGCGCTTCCGCGAGCGGCACCGAATCGGAGTCGAAGTGCTGCGCGTAACCGGCAAGCTCGATCTCCTCGACGAGGGTGCCGTCGACGAGTCCGCCGCTGAGGCGAGCCGCCTCGAGGATCGCGTCGATCAGGCGCGCCATGACCGCACTGACGGGCACCGTCTCGCGCTCATCGCGGTTCAGCCGCGAGAGCTCACTGTCGGGCTCGAACCGGGAGAACTGGTGATGCCATTCGAGCAATCGCCTTTTCGCGAGTGACGCCGCGACCGGTGGTTGCCCGCCGGGCCCGCCGCCGGCCACGATCACGGTTGCGCTGCCGCCGAAGCAGGGGAAGGTCTCGATCGCCTCAGGTTCGCTCACAGCTGCGCCAACCATAGAACGACCCGCCGCGCGAGCGGCTCAGCCGATTCCCAGCCTGCTCTTAGTGCGAGCCGAGGGTCGCGACGCAGACTGCAGGCATGCAACCGACCGAGCCACCACAGCGCGCCGACCGCACCCGCGAACTCGCCCGCGTGCTCAGAGCCCGGCGGCGTCGCACGAGGGTCCTGCGCCGTCGAGTCGCGGCAGTCGCGCTGATCCTGATCGCGAGCATGTGGGGCGTCGTCGTCGGCCTCGGGAGCATGGGCGCCACGACCCACGCGGTCACAACGACGCTTGCCGACGTGCGCAGCACCGCCAGCTCGTCCCGCGCCGGGTCCACCACCCGCCATGCGGCCCGGACCTCGAAGGCGGCCACGGGGCAACCCACCGCCCACACGGCCGCCGTGAAGAGCGCCACCACCGCCACGACGACCACCGCGGCAAGCGACGACGCCGCGAGCGACACGACGACGAGCACCGCCGCGACCGCTGCCACCGCGGCATCCACAGCAGCCACCGCCAGCTCCACCCCGACCGCCGTCACCACGAGCCAGTCATAGCCTCGTGATCGCAGCAATCACCATTGGCTCGCACGTGTTCTGGATCACGGCCCGGGCGGCCGGCCTCGCCGCCCTGATCCTCGCGAGCGCGTCCGTCGGCGTCGGGCTCTCGATCAGCGGCCGGCTGCTGGGGGGCCGCGGCCCCGACATGCGGGTCGTCCACGAGGCGCTGTCGATCGCGACTGTCGCCGCGATCGCGCTGCATGCGCTGGCGCTCCTGGGCGACAGCTACTTCCACCCGAGTCTCGCGGACCTGACGATCCCGTTCGTCAGCGGCTACCGCGAGCCCTACATGGCGCTCGGAATCATCGCCGGTTGGGGTTTCGCGCTGTTTGGTCTCTCCTACTACCTGCGCAAGCGGATCGGCACCGCGCGCTGGAAGGTGATCCACCGCTTCACCGCGCTCGCCTGGATCCTCGGTGTGATCCACAGCCTCGGCGAGGGCACCGACGCGCGCGCAACGTGGTTTCTGATCATCGTCACGTGCGCCGTGCTGCCGTCGCTGGCGCTCCTGTTCGCGAGGCTCGCCAAGCCGCGCGGGCACCGCGCGGCGGCCAGGCTCGCCGGCCGGGCGTCGGCGTCGGGCTCGTGATGTCGCGCGCGCAACGCGATGCCACGCCCGCTCAACCCGAGGCGCGCGCCGCCGCCTACTCCGCGCCCTCGGTCCCCCGCCGCCAGTCCGCCGCCGCGATCCGGTAGAGCACGTGGCGGCAGAGCGGATGGCCGGCCGCGACCTCGGGGTGATCGAAGTCCTCGCGCCGGTCGCGCGTCATCCCGATGCGCTCCATCACGGCGCGCGAGCGGATGTTCGCCGGCGTCGTGCAGGCGACGATCTCCTCGAGCTCGAGCTCCTCAAAGCCAAAGGCCAGCGCCGCCCGCGCGGCCTCGGTCGCGTAGCCGTTGCCCCAGGCGGAGCGCGCGAGCCGCCAGCCGATCTCGATCGCCGGCGCGAACGGCGCGTCGTAGGTCGCGAGGTCCATGCCGGTGAAGCCGATCAGCCCGCCGCCCTCGCGCAGCTCGAGCGCCCACATGCCAAAGCCATGCTGGGCGAAGTGATCCTGGAAGACCGCTATCTGCGCGTCGCTCTGCGCGCGGGTCAGCGCCTCGGGAAAGAACTCGCGCACCCCCGGATCGGCGTTCAGCGCCGCGTAGGGCTCACGGTCGCAGGCCTGCCAGCCGCGCAGCCTTAGGCGTTCGGTCTCAAGCGACGGTGCACGCGCGTTCACGAGGCGCAACCCTCGCAGCAGTGCCCGCTCCGCGCAAGCGTTCCACGCCCCCGGGCGCCGGCGCGCACGCCCCGCGCGCTCATCGCGCGCCAGGCCGGTCAGCGATGATGCGCAGGTGCCAGACTGGGGCCGGGGACTGCGCAACCGCCTGTCAAGCCCGACAGGCGACGTTCACACGTCCCATGCCGCCGCCGGATCCGCGGCGGCGGCGCTCGCCAAGCACCGCGGCGCGGCGATCTTCTCCTCGCTGCACGGCTACCGGCGTTCGTGGGCTACGCCGGATGTGCTGGCGGCGCTGACGCTGCTGGTGATCGCCGTGCCCGAGCAGCTCGCCACCTCGCGCCTGGCCGGCATGCCCCCGATCACCGGCTTCTACGCGTTCGTCGCCGGAACGGTGATGTTTGCCCTGCTGGGGTCCAACCCGCAGATGTCCGTCGGCGCCGATTCGACGATCGCACCGCTTTTCGCGGTCGGCATCATGCGGCTCGCACCGGCCGGCTCGCCGCACTACATCGACCTCGTCGGGATCCTCGCGGTGATGGTCGGGGTGATCGTGGCGCTGATCGGGCTGTTGCGACTCGGCTGGATCGCGGAGTTCCTCTCCGCGCCGATCATCACCGGCTTCCTCGCCGGCGTGGCGGTGATCATCGTCGTGCACCAGCTGCCGGATCTCTTCGGCCTCGCCTCGGTCAGCGGCTCGACGCTGCACCGCATCTCCGTCGTCGTTTCGCACCTCGGTGACACCAACGGCCCCACGATCGCGATCGGCGCGGTCGTGTTCGCGATCGTGATCGCCGCCGAGCGGATCGACCGCAAGGTTCCGGGCGCGCTCGTCGGACTGGTCCTCTCGACGCTTGCCGTCGGCGTGCTCGGCCTGCATGCGCATGGCGTCGCGATCCTCGGCGCGATCGCGCACGGCGCCCCGCGTTTGGGGCTGTTCGATCTGTCGTGGTCGGCGATCTCGAGCGTCGCGCCGATCGCCGGCGTCGTCGCGCTCGTCGTCGTCAGCCAGACGGCCGCCACCACCCGCGCCTTCGCCGACCAGGGGCACTACGACGTCGACGTCGGACGCGATTTCGTCGGCGTCGGTGCGGGCGCGGTCGCGGCCGGCCTGCTCGGCTCCTTCCCGGTGAACGCCAGCCCGGCGCGGACCGCGGCGACCGCCTCGGCGGGCGGGCGCACCCAGGCCGCCGGTCTCGGCGCCGCGGCGGCGCTGCTGCTGCTGATCCCCGCCGCCGGCGTACTCAAGGACGTGCCGCTGGCCACGCTCGCCGCCGTGTTGATCTTCATCGCCACGCGGATCTTCCACATCGGCGACCTGGTCGCGATCGCTCGCTTCGACCGCTTCGAGTTCGCCCTGGCGCTGATCACCATGCTGACCGTCGCGCTCATCGGCGTCGAGCAGGGCATCGGCGTGGCGGTCGGGCTGGCGATCCTTGACCGCACCCGCCTGAGCGCCAGCCCCCAGGTCCACGTCCTCGGTCGCATCCCGGGCACGACGAGCTGGGTGGCGCTCAGCGCGAGCAAGGACGCGGTCCAGGTGCCGGGCGTGCTGGCCGTCCTCTTCGCGACGCCCCTGTGGTACGCCAACGCGATCCACTTCCGCTCCCAGGTCGAGGCCTCGCTCAGGCGCGCTCAGGGGACGCCGCATCTGGTCGTGCTCGACGCGCTCGGCATGCACGACCTCGACTACACCGGCTCGCGCGCGCTGCGCGAGCTCCTCGACGAGTTCGACAGCGACGACATCGCCTTCGCGGTGGCGCGGGCCGGGCAGCGTGCGCGCGACGGCCTGCGGCGCAGCGGCCTGCTCGCACGGATCGGCGCGGATCACCTCTTCCCCTCGGTCGACGAGGCCGTCAGGGCACTCGGGCCGCCGAGCGCCGCCGCCTCCTGAGCGCTGCGTGCCTCAGCCGGTCTTGGTGATCGCGGCGCCGGAGGGCGACACGACCCACCAGGCGGCGCCGAACGAGGTGCTGCCCTGGCCGGTGAACTGGCCGGGCTTGATGTCGGAGATGTAGGTGTAGAGCGGGTGCCCGTAGTAGGTCACCTCGAAATGGCCCTTGCTCACCTGGTACTCCGAGAGCTTCGACGCCTTCACCCCGGGTCCCGCGGTCGGCTTGCCGGTGATGATCAGCAGCGGCCAGACGTCCGCGCAGGGCCCCGAGCACGTGCTCTTGCCGTGCTTGTCCGCCACCCACAGATACAGCGTGGACCCCTTGGCATCGACGAGGATCGACCCGAGCTTGGTCGAGTGCACCGAAACCGTGGGGGCGCTCGCGGCTCGCGCCCGCTCAGCACTCGCCGTGGCGACGCTCACGCTCAGCCCCACCACCGCGAGCGCGGCAGCGCCAGCCAGCAGGGTCCTCCTGAAGCTCATCGCTTCGAACCTAGCACCTAAGGCTGCGGTGTGCTTCATTCCCCGCCGCAGATAGAGTTCCGCCCGGATGCCGGCAATCGCACACGTCCACGGCCGCCAGATCTTCGACAGCCGCGGCAACCCCACGGTCGAGGTGGACGTCACGCTCGAGTCCGGAGCCTTCGGCCGCGCAGCCGTTCCCTCCGGCGCCTCGACCGGCGAGCACGAGGCGGTCGAGCTGCGCGACGGCGGCAAACCCTACGGCGGCAAGGGCGTCGCAAACGCGGTCGCCCACGTCAACGGCGAGATCGCCGAAGCCGTCAGGGGCAGCGACGCCGCCGACCAGGCCGGCCTGGACCACGCGCTGATCGCGCTCGACGGGACCGACAACAAGGCCCGCCTCGGCGCCAACGCGATCCTGGGCGTCTCGCTCGCGGTCGCCCGCGCGCAGGCCGCCGAGCTCGGGCAGCCGCTGTGGCGCTACCTCGGCGGCGATCAGGCGACGCTCCTGCCGACGCCGATGCTGAACGTGCTCAACGGCGGCGCCCATGCCGACAACCCGGTCGACTTCCAGGAGTTCATGATCGTCCCGGTCGGCGCCGCCGACTTCGTGCAGGCGATGGCGATGGCCACCGAGACCTACCACCAGCTGAAGGGCACGCTGCACTCGCGCGGCCTCGCGACCGGCGTCGGCGACGAGGGTGGCTTCGCGCCGGCACTCGAGTCCAACGAGGCGCCGCTCGAGCTGCTGGTCGCGGCGATCGAGGCCGCCGGGTACTCACCGGGCGAGGAGATCGCTATCGCGATGGACCCGGCCGCCAGCGAGTTCTTCGTCGACGGCGCCTACCGCCTCGCCGGCGAGGCCCGCACGCTCAGCTCCGCCGAGATGGTCGACTACTACGAGAGCCTGCTCGATCGCTATCCGATCATCTCGATCGAGGACGGCATGGCGGAGAACGACTGGGACGGCTGGAGGGCGCTGACGGAGCGCGTCGGCGAGCGCATCCAGCTCGTCGGCGACGACATCTTCGTCACCAACCCGGCGATCCTGCGCCGCGGCATCGATGCGGGCATCGCGAATTCGATCCTGATCAAGCTCAACCAGATCGGCACGCTGACGGAGACGCTCGACACGATCGCGCTCGCACACGACTCGGGCTACACCGCGGTCGTCTCGCACCGCTCCGGTGAGACCGAGGACGCACTGATCGCTGACTTCGTCGTCGCCACCGGCACGGGCCAGCTGAAGACCGGCGCACCGGCCCGCTCCGAACGCGTCGCGAAGTACAACCAGCTGCTGCGCATCGAGGAGGAACTCGGGAACCGCGCCAGGTTTGCCGGGCGCTCGGCGCTCCACCCCTGAGGTCTTGGGGGGTTCGGCGCACCCCCTGAGGGCACAGGCATGCACCGAAGCCGCGGCGGGCGCATGCGCCCTCCGCCGGCCGGGTGCACCCCGTTCTGGGCACCGGCATGCGCCCGCCCGCACAACCTCCACCGTGCGCTATCTTGTCCGCAGTCAGATGGAGTCCTGACGTGCGCGCCGGCTGTGAACCGGCCGCCGAACCGCCCGGTTAGAGGGCTGATGGCTCCTTTCGCGAATCACCCAATGAGCGCACGCGAAAGGAGCCGGACAGCGCCTTGCCGATCCTCCCCGACTGGGCGATCCAGGTCCTTCAGGTCGTCACGATCCTGGCTTTCGCACCGCTGGTCAGCGGCGTTGTCGCGTGGGCGGAGGCGAAGGTCCAGCAGCGTCGCGGGCCGCGCGTGCTCCAGCCCTACTACGACATCTTCAAGCTGCTGCGCAAGGAGACGGTGCTGCCGGCGCCCGCCGGCCCCCTCTTCCGCGCCGCGCCGTATGTGAGCTTCGCCGCCTACGCGACGGTGCCGCTGCTGATTCCGGCGCTGACGACGTTCCCGCTGCCGCTGGGCTACATGGCGGACTTCTTCGGCGTCGGGCTGATCCTCGCGCTCGCGAGCGTCGCGGTGTCGGTCGCGGCCGTCGACAGCGGCAGCCCGTACGCGCAGCTGGGGTCAAGCCGTCTGCGCTCGTTCGGGGCCTTCAACGAGCCGACCGTGATCTTCGTCACCTTCGTGCTGGCACTGACCACGCACACCGACCTGCCCTACGCCTTCGGCGCCTCGCTGCGCTCGGCGAGCGTGGCGGTCGTGCGGCCGAGCCATCTGCTGATGGTCGCCGCGTTCTTCATGCTGGTGCTGGCGGAGTCGGGACGGATCCCCGTCGAGAACCATGGTTCGACACTGGAGTTCGGGCAGATCGAGGAGGCGCGCGTGGCCGAACATTCCGGGCCGGGGCTGGCGTTTCTGCGCTGGGGCTCCGCGGTCAAGCAGCTGCTCCTGTTCACGATCTTCATGAACGTGCTGGTGGTGCCGTGGGGCCTCGCCGGCAGCGGCCGCCTGGGGGTCGTGGCGCTCGCGATCGGCCTGTTGCTCGTGAAGGCGCTCGGCGTCGGCGGGGTGGTCGTCGTGATCGAGTCGAGCTTCGCGAAGCTGCGGCTGTACAAGATCCCCGAGTTCACCGTCGCGAGCTTCCTCTTCGCGGTGCTGGCGGTCGTGATCTTCCTGTTCGAGCCGTCCTTCGGCGACCTGCACCTCAGCGTGTTCGGGGCGGCGGCGACGATCACCGCCGTCGGGGTGCTGCTCGCGGAGTTCGCGATGCTGCGCTCGCAGGACGTCTGGGAGCAACTGCGCCTGTACGCGTTCGGTTCGGTGCTCGTCGCGGCGCTCGCGTTCGCGACTGCGGCGACCGGTCGGGGCGGCGGTGAGCTCTACGCCCTGGGCGCCGTGACGATCGCGCTGAAGGCGCTGGTCTTCCCGCTCGGGATCGCGCTCGTGCTGCGCCGGCTGGGCGCGCAGTCGCGCGTGCCCTCCTCGATCGGGGTGCCGAGCGCGATCCTGATCGGCGTGGCCCTCTGCGCCTTCGCGTTCATCGTGCTTCGCCCGGTGCACATCGGCTCGGAGTCGCTGCTGCCGCTCTCGGCGCTGCCGGTCGCGCTCGGCGGCGTGCTGGTCGCGCTGCTGTTGATGGTCGTGCGCCCCTACGCGCCCTCCCAGCTGCTCGGCTTCCTCGTGCTGGAGAACGCGGTCTCGGTTGCGACGCTCGTGATCGCGCCCGGGCTGCCGATCATCCTGGCTCTGCTGCTGCTGTTCGACGTGCTGATCGGCGTGCTCGTGTTCGTCGTGCTCGTCCAGTACCTGGCCGTCGAGCGAACCGCGGTGCGCACCGATGTCCTGAACCGGTTGACCGGATGAGCTGGGCCCTCTACGTGATCCTGGCGGTGCCCCTGGCGGCCGCGGCGCTGAGCGTGGTGGACGGCTGGCGACTGGCACGGCTGGCGACACTGGTCGCCGGTCTGGCGTCGCTGGGAATGGCGGTCTGGATCGCGATCACCGTCGAGCACGGCCGCGTGCTGGCGGCCGCCGGCGGCTGGTTGCGCGTCGACTCGCTCGGCGCGGTCTTCCTGCTCGCGACCGGCCTTCTCTACGCGATGACGGGGGTCTTCTCGATCGGCTACCTTGGCGTCGAGCAGGGCCGGCCGGGTTTCCCGCGGTTCGCGAGGAGGTACTTCGCGCTGATCAACCTGTTCGGCTGGAGCATGCTGCTCGTGCCGCTGGCGTCGGACTTCGGGACACTGTGGGTCGCGGTCGAGCTGACGACGATCGTCTCCGCGCTGCTGGTCGCGATCGACCGCACCGACGCGGCGCTCGAGGCGTCGTGGAAGTACATCCTGATCGCCTCCAGCGGCCTTGGCATCGCGCTCGCGTCGATCGTCGTGCTCTACGCCACCGGCACGCACGCACTCGGCAGCGCCTACCTGCCGCGCTTCCAGTCCTTCCTGCTGCACGCCCACGGGCTCTCGCCGGACGCCGTGCGCCTGGCCTTTATGCTCTCGCTCGTCGGCTTCGGCACCA
>JBEKNK010000035.1:0-25692 GCA_049522915.1 Solirubrobacteraceae bacterium
CTCTGGCGGCGCGACGCTGCTACTGCCCGCGACGGCGGGCGAGATAGCCGAGGGTCTCGACCATGATCTTGATGTCGGCCCACGGCGACCAGTTCGCGATGTAGAGATAGTCGATCTTGACCATCTCCTCGAACGGTACGCGCGCGGCGCCGAGGGTCTGCCAGCGCCCCGTGATCCCCGGCGTCAGGTGCAGGCGGTGGCGGTCAAACCCGGTTACGCGGCAGTCCTCGTCCACCACCAGCGGCCGCGGTCCGACCAGGCTCATGTTGCCCGCCAGCACGTTGAGTATCTGCGGCAGCTCGTCCAGGCCGCTTCGGCGAAGCAGCCGGCCGACGCGCGTGATGCGCGGATCGGCGTCGATCTTGAAGAGGCCGTCGGCCGCCTCGTTGTGCTCGCGCAGCGACTCCTTGAGCGCGTCGGCACCGTCGATCATGCTGCGGAACTTGAGCATCTGGAACGGCTCGCCGTCGCGCCCGACGCGCGTCTGGCGAAACAGCACGGGGCCGTGCGAGTCGAGTTTGACCGCGATCGCGATGAGCAGTGCCAGCGGCGCCGAGAGCACCAGCACGATGGTCGCCCCAAGGAGGTCGAAGGCGCGCTTGAGCGCCTGCGAGGAGCGTGTCAGGCCGAACCGGGGCACGCCCATCAGCACGAGGCCGCCGACGTCGTCGAAGACGACGGAGCCGCCGACTGCCGCGAGCATGCTCGGCAGCAGGCTGACCTGAAGGCCGGTGGCGTTTGCGGCGCGCAGGATCCCGAGCGTCGCCGCCGGGCTCGCGGCGTCGGTGTCGATGATGATGCGATGGATGTGGTCGTGCTCGGCGATCTCGCGCAACCTGATGTGGTCGCCGGCGATCTCCTCGGCGCTCGCGACACCGACGAGACTCACGCGAGGGTATTCGGAGAACTTGGACTCGAGCTGTCCGAACACGCTGCGACGACCGACCAGCAGGCAGCGCTCGAGCGGCGAGATGCGCCTGGCGATCTCACGCGCGCTCGCCCGTCCTGCGACGAGGCCGACGATCAGCAGGACCCACAGCAGCAGCAGATCGCGGGTGGTGGGAGCACCGAGCACGAGGTAGTGACGCCCGAGCCAGAAGAGCAGCGCGCCAATCGCCGCCAGGTTGACCAGGCGTGGTAGCTCGTTGAGCGTCGAGTGCTCGATCACGAGCTCGTCCTTGTCGTAAAGACCGCCGATCTTCGCGGCGATCACCATCAGCGGGGCGACGAGCAGATAGGCCGGGTTCAGCCCGAAGCCGCCGACGGCATCCATCGCGACGAGCACGGCGAGCAGGGCGACGACGGCGTCGGCGCCCGCGAGCAGGCGACGGTAGATCCGCTCGCGGCTGCGCGCGTCGCGCACTGCCTCCGATCCGGGGTCCACGGCGACGTGCGCCGGGTGCGGGTGGCGACGGAAATCGACGACATCGCCAAACTGGTCGCCAACGGGGGAAGGCAGGGACACGGTCCCCTCGGCGGCCGCGGCGAGCGCGCGCTCCATCCGAGGGAAGGGGGTACGGGCGGGGATGGCGTCGCTGACCAGCGCCTCCTGCGTCGCCAGCTCGAGCGTGCGGTGAGGCGAATCGGTCCGCCGGCGGCGTTGCGTCGGCCGTCGCGCCGTCTGTTCCGCCATGTTGTCTCCGAAATCGAGAATCGTTCTCACCGTCGTTCCGTATGTCGCGATCGTCGCGACCCTACTCGTCCGGCTGCCCTGCGCTTCCAACTACATCCGGCTCGTGATCAAAGTGGGGTGGGGATGTGCATTTTGCGACACCCGTGCCATGTGATCAAGCGCGATCCTAGCCCGTCTTCCGGTCACACGCCTGCGCCGTGTGTACAAGATTCATATCGAAACGCTGGCCGCGCTCAGGCTGCCCTGCGCCCACTGAGGATGGTTGCACCCAGCAGGGGCGGGCTGGGGGGGAACGAACCGTCGGGCGACGGTCGATTTTCACCCAAATGGGCTGCCTCAAACCTACCCACCCGTGGGGTAGAAAATTACCCCACTAATTTTTACGGCACGGACCGGACGGACCGCGCGTGATGCGGGATCAGGACGCGAGGACCGGCAGCTCGAGCGCGTTCTTGCCGAGCGCGTCCTCGCTGCCAGCGAGTGGGTATTCGCCGGTGAAGCAGGCGTCGCAATGGCGCTCGCGAGAGCCGGCGACGGCCTCGTAGACGCCCTCGAGTGAGAGGTAGGCGAGCGAGTCGCAGTGCAGCTCGGCCGCGATCTCCTCGACGGTTCGCCCGTGGGCGATCATCTCCTCGCGCGTGGACATGTCGATGCCGTAGTGGCAGGGGTTCTTGATCGGCGGGGCGGTGATGCGCAGGTGGATCTCCGCGGCGCCGGCGTCGCGCAGCATCTTCACGATCTGGCGCGTCGTGTTGCCGCGCACGATCGAGTCATCGACGACGACCAGGCGCTTGCCGGCGACGACCTCCGGCAGCGGGTTGAACTTCAGCCGCAGGCCGTGCTTGCGAAGCTCCTGGCCGGGCTGGATGAAGGTTCGCTGGACGTAGCGGTTCTTGACGAAGCCATCGTCCTGGGGCAGCCCGCTGGCGCGGGCGTAGCCGCGCGCCGCCGGGTTGCCGGAGTCCGGCACGCCGATCACGAGGTCGGCGTCGGCCGGCGCCTCGCGGGCGAGGATCTCGCCCATCCGCCCGCGCACCACCTGCAGCGTGCGGCCGTTCATCCGCGAATCCGGGCGGGCGAAGTAGATGTATTCGAAGACGCAGAAGGCCTCGCGCTCGCCCTCGATCACCTGAACGGACTCGAGGCCCTCCTCGCTCAGCGAGACGAGCTCGCCCGGGCGCACGTCGCGGACCAGCTCGGCGCCGATGATGTCAAGCGCGCAGCTCTCGCTGGCGAAGCAGTAGTGGGGGGCGGTGTCGCCGGGCAGCGGCGCGACGGCGCCGATCACCAGTGGCCGAAGGCCCGCCGGGTCGCGAAAGGCGAGCACGCGGTCCTTGGTCATCAACACGGTGGAGAAGGCGCCGTGCATGCGCGGCATCACCTCGGCGACGGCGTCCTCGACGCGGTCGGCCGGGGCGCTCGCGATCAGCGCGGCGATGATCTCCGAGTCCGACGTCGAGCCGAACGAGACGCCCGCGGCACTCAGCTCCGCATGCAGCTCGACGGCGTTGATCAGGTTGCCGTTGTGGCCGAGGGCGAGCTCGCGGCGGTTGCCGCCGGCGCCGGCGGCGCGCGCGACGGGCTGCGAGTTGGCCCAGGCGTTGGAGCCGGTCGTCGAGTAGCGCACGTGGCCGATCGCCAGCTCGCCGCCGAGCGAGGAGATGTCGTGCTCCGCGAAGACCTGGCTGACCAGGCCGAGGTCGCGGCGGGTCATGATGTTGCCGCCACGGTCGGCAGCCGCGATGCCGGCGGACTCCTGGCCGCGGTGCTGGAGCGCGTAGAGCGCGAAGAAAGCCAGGCGCGAAACCGCGTGCCCCGGGGCGTAGACCCCGAAGACGCCGCATTCGTCGCGCGGACCGTCGCGCGTGTCTGGGCTGCTTGACGATGGAAGCATCTGAGGATCGACGACGCGGCGGCAACCGCAATCGCGATGGATGAATCCTACCAGCGGCGGGCGTCAGTCAAACAGCGCGGCCAGCGCGCCGTGCGCTTCGCGCAGGAGCTCGAGCGAGAGCTCGATCCGGGCCTCGCCGGCGATGATCGTCAGGCGGTTGCCGCTGACCGAGCCGACGATATGCAGCTCGACGTGCTCGCCCAGGGCGCGCAGCTCGCTGTCGCCGCCGCTGACGACGAAACCGCCGGGCGCCTCGCCGAACAGCGCGCGCAGCGGCTTGACGGTCTCGGCGAGCACGACCTCGGCGCCCAGGCCACCTGCTAGGCAGCATTCCGCGAGCGCCGTGGCGAGGCCGCCCTCGGCGATGTCGTGCGCACTCGCGAGTGCGCCGCTGCGCACCGCGTTGCGGACCGCCCGGTGCGTCGCGGCGACGCTCGCGATGTCGATCTCGGGCAGCGTGCGCGCCAGCTCGGCGCCGCCCAGGCGCGCGAGCTCCGAGCCGCGGATGTCGGGCGCGAAGTCGCCGACGAGCGCGATCCGGTCGCCCTCGGCGCGAAAGCCCAGGCGCCCGGCGCGGTGTACGTCGGGCAGCTCGCCGACCAGGCCGACGACCGGCGTCGGGTAGATCGGTCCCTCGGCGCCCTCGTTGTAGAGCGAGACGTTGCCGCCGACGACGGGGATCGCGAGCGCGCGGCACGCGTCGCCGAGCCCGCGCACGCTCTCGCACAGCTGCCAGGCGACATGGGGCTTCTCGGGGTTGCCGAAGTTCAGGCAGTTGGTCAGCCCGAGCGGCTCCGCGCCGGCGCAGGCGAGGTTCGCGGCGCACTCGAGCACCACTTCGATCGTGCCGCGGTAGGGGTCGGCGGCGACGCGGCGCCCGTTGCCGTCGATCGAGATCGCGATCCCCGGGGTCTCGCCGTCGCGCGGTGGCAGCGCGAGCACCGCGGCGTCGGCCTGGCCGGGACGGCGGACCGTACGCGACTGCACGATCGCGTCGTACTGCTCAAACAGCGGGCGACGATCGGCGATGTTGGGCGAGCCGAGCAGCGCGAGCAGCGCCTCGGCGGGGTCCTCGGAGGCGATCGTGCGCTGCGGGGTCGGGTACAGCGGCGCCACGGGCGGCTGGGGCTCGAGCTCATACAGCGGGCACTCGTCGACCAGCGCGCTGACCGGCATCTCGCCGACGACGCGCCCGCCGTCGAGCACGCGCACGAGTCCGCCGGTGGTGACCTCGCCGATCGTCGCGACGGAGGTCTCCCAGTGCTCGCAGACCGCCACGACGGCGTCGAGGTTCGCCGGCTCGATCACGCAGAGCATCCGCTCCTGGGACTCCGAGACCATGATCTCGAAGGGCTCCATGCCCGGCTCGCGCAGCGGTACGAGCGCGACGTCGATGTCGATCCCGACCTCTCCCTTGCTCGCCATCTCACATGCCGCCGAGGTCAGGCCGGCGGCGCCGAGGTCCTGCAGCGCGACGAGCAACCCCCGTTCGAGCAGATCCAGCGAGCACTCCATCAGCTTCTTCTCCGCGAAGGGGTCGCCGATCTGCACGCTCGGGCGCTTCGCGGCGTCACCCTCGCCGAGCTCCGCCGAGGCGAGCACCGACGCGCCGCCGATCCCGTCGCGCCCGGTCGCCGCGCCGAAGAGGACGAGCAGGTTGCCGGGACCGGTGGCGGCCGAGCGGATCAGCCGCTGCGTCTGGATCAGCCCGACGCACATCGCGTTGATCAGGCAGTTCTGCTCGTAGGGAGCCTCGAAGTAGATCTCGCCGCCGACGGTGGGCACGCCGATCGAGTTGCCGTAATGGCCGATCCCGGCGACCGAGCGCTCCAGCAGGTAGCGGGAGCGCTCGCTGGTCGGCTCACCGAAGCGCAGCGAGTCGAGGATCGCGATCGGTCGCGCACCGACGGCGAAGATGTCGCGCAGGATGCCCCCGACGCCGGTCGCCGCGCCCTGGAAGGGCTCGACCGCGCTCGGGTGGTTGTGGGACTCGACCTTGAAGGCGACCGACAGGCCGCCGCCGACGTCGACGGCGCCGGCGTTCTCCCCGGGCCCGAGCACGAGGCGGGGCCCCTCGCTCGGCAGCGTCCGCAGCAGCAGCTTGGAGTGCTTGTAGGAGCAGTGCTCGGACCACAGCAGCGAGAACATCGCGAGCTCCACCTCGTTTGGCTCGCGGGCGAGGCGGTCGACGATCAGCTCGTATTCGTAGCGCGTGAGGCCGAGCGCGAGCGCCCGCGCCTCTCCCCCCGTCGCCGCCGCGCTCATACGAGCGCCGTCGCGAGCGAGCGAAAAAGCTCGAGCCCGTCGCTTGAGCCGGTCAGCGGGTCGACGGCGTGCTCGGGGTGGGGCATCAGGCCGAACACGTTGCCGTGCTCGTTGATCACGCCGGCGATGTCGTCCAGTGAGCCATTGGGGTTCTGGCCGGCGGCGTAGCGCAGCACGACCTGGCCGCCGGCGTACAGGCGCTCCAGCATCTGCGGCGGCGCGTAGTAGCGCCCGGTGGTGTGCTTGACGGGGATCGAGAGCAGCTCGCCGGCCTGCAGGCCGGCGGTGAACGGCGTGTCGGCGTTGACCAGCTCGACCGTGACCTGGCGGCAGACGAAGCGGCGGTCCACGTTGGTCAGCAGCGCGCCGGGCAGCAGGCCCGCCTCGCAGCAGACCTGGAAGCCGTTGCAGATCCCCATCACGTAGCCGCCCTCGCGGGCGAACTCGATCACCTCGGTCATGATCGGTGCGAAGCGGGCGATCGCGCCCGCCCGCAGATAGTCGCCGTAGGAGAAGCCGCCCGGGATCACCACCACGTCGACGCCGGCGAGGTCGTGGTCGGCGTGCCAGAGGGCGACGGCCTCGCCGACCCGCGCGGCGGCCAGGCGGGCATCGACGTCGTCGCAGCTACCCGGGAACGAGATGACGCCGAACTTCATCCGCCGTCGCGCTCGACGAGCACCTCGTAGTCCTCGATCAGCGGGTTGGCGAGCAGCCGCTCGCACATCTCCGGAAGCCGTGCCGGGTCGGCGAGCTCGAGCTCGATCAGCCGCCCGACGCGAACCTCGCTGACCCCCTCGAAGCCGAGCGCCGGCAGCGCGCGCGCCACCGCAGCTCCCTGCGGGTCGAGGATCCCGGCCTTGGGACGCACCAGCACGCGGGCCTTCACCAGACGGATGCTAGTGGGTCGCCCGGAAACGTCGAGGCTGTCCCGTCAAGCGGCGCCGGTCGGAGAAGACGACGACCGCGCGAGTGGCACGGCCGGAACCGAGCCGGCATGCGCCGCTTTGCAGAGCGCGCCCGGCGCGTCTGAGGAGCACCCCGAGGCCACCGTGCCTGGAGCCGCAGGCGTTTGACGCGGAGCGCAATAGGAGTCATCATGATTGCCATGAGAGCCCAGCCGAAGATCATGCCTCTCATTTTTGAGGACCTCGTACTCGAGGACGCCGGCGGACGAGTGATCTTGCTTGAGCTCAAGGCCGGCACCGCCAGGACGCCACTCCTCGCCGAGCTCATCAGCGAAAACTCGCAGGCTGCGATCCTGACTGGTTCCATCGCCGGAACACTCGCGACCGCGATGGCGGAATGGATTCGTCAAGAGGGCTCCTATCGCGACGTGTTGGATGCTCTCGCGCCCAAGGAGCGCGGAACGCTCTCGGCCGCCGCTGTCCTCCAAGCACGACAGAACGCGGCGGCGCGCCATCAGTTTCTCGAGGAGTTCCCGGCGTTGACCAGCGCCGACGTCGCCGATGCCGCGGGCTCCAAGGCAACCAATCGTGCATCTCTCGCCAATCGATGGCGCGAGGAGGGCAAGGTATTCGCAATTCGAGTTGGAGACCAGCAGCTGTATCCCGGATTCCAATTCGACGACGACGGCCGGCCGCTGCGGATCATTGCGAGCGTGCTTCGGCAGCTGGGAGAAGGCGATCTGAGTGACTGGCAGACTGCTCTGTGGTTCACAAGCCCGACTGGCTGGCTCGGGGGACGGCGCCCCGTCGACCTCGTAGTCGAGGAGCCGAGCGCGGTACTTCGATCTGCCGCACGTGAAACGGGAGAGCTTGTCGCCTAGCATCGTAGTCCCGCTCCCGCCCGATCCGAAGACGCTGGATCCACTCATAACGGTTTGGGCTGCCGGCACAAAGATGGCGCGCTGCCATCCGAGCACGTTTGGGGCCACGGAATTCAACACACGGGCGCGGACTCCAGGCCGCTTCCGACCACTCCGCGCCGGACGCCGGATAGTGCCGACGATGTACAGCGCGGACAAGGTCGACGGTGCGATTTCTGAGACCGTGTTTCACGACGTGCCGGTCGATAGTGCCGTCAAACAGGTGCGGATGGACCGCTTCGACGTCGTCCTCCTCTCGACGATTGCGGCGAAACGGGACCTGTGCTTGGTCCGTCTGCACGGACACGGCTTTCATCGCCTACGCGTCAGTCGGATTGCGCTGATCGAAAGTGATGCTGACTGCTACCCGGAGCTCGCGCGCTGGGGGCAGGCCCTGCACGACTGCCCAGCAAACGCCGACGGCCTACTGTGGCGCTCACGTCAGTACGACGACTCATATGCCTGTCTACTCTTCGGCGACCGAGTCGGGCGCCGAGACCTGGAGGTCGTCGCCCCGTCGCTCCCGCTCGCGCTCGGGCACGGGCGTGAGCTTGTGGACGCGGCTGCCGTGGACGCCGGAATCACGCTCGTCGTCTGAGACGCGGACTCGGTGATCGCTGGGCCGGGCACCGAGCGGCGCGCGACGCATGCCTGCGCGGCGCGATCGCGCCTTGTTCAGGCGGGCGCGCCGGAGCGGGCGAGCCAGGCGTCGAAGGGCTCGCCGACGATGCGCTCGTAGGCGTCGCGGTAACGCGCGGCGGTGCCCGCCACGATCTCCGCGGGGATCGCCGGCGCCGGCGGCGAGCGGTCCCAACCGCTGTCGGTCGCCCAGTCGCGCACCGGCTGCTTGTCGAAGCTCGGCTGCGGGCGGCCGGGCTGGTAGCCCTCGGCGGGCCAGAAGCGGGAGGAGTCGGGGGTCAGCACCTCGTCACCGAGCACCAGCGTGCCGTCGGGTGCGAGGCCGAACTCGAACTTGGTGTCGGCGAGGATGATCCCGCGAGAGAGCGCGTGCTCGGCGGCGCGCTCGTAGACGGCGATCGAGGCTTCGCGCACGCGCTCGGCGAGCTCTCGGTCGCCGAGCGTGCGCACGACACCCTCGAAGTCGATGTTCTCGTCGTGGTCGCCGATCTCGGCCTTGGTCGCGGGCGTGAAGAGGGGCTCGGGCAGCTGCTCAGACTCGCGAAGCCCGCCGGGCAGCTCGATCCCACAGACGGCGGCGCTTCGCTGGTAGTCCTTCCAGCCCGAGCCGGAGAGGTAGCCGCGAACGACGCACTCGATCGGCAGCATCGCCAGGCGCTGCACGACGAGCGCGCGCCCGCGCACGCTCGCGGGGACGTCCTGCGTCGCCGAGATGACGTGGTTGGGGACGATCTCGCTCGTCAGCTCGAACCAGAACACCGACATCCCGGTCAGCACCTGCCCCTTGCCGGGGATCGGCGTCGGGTGCACGGCGTCGAAGGTGGAGATCCGGTCGGAGGCGACCATCAGGATCCGCTCGCCGCCGAGGTCGTAGTTGTCGCGCACCTTGCCGGCGCCCAGCAGTGGGAGGTCGAGTGATTCCAACACTGAGCGAAATCTAATGGCAGGAGCGGCAGACGCGCGTGGGGGTGCTCTAGGGTTCGCGCGGGATGATCCTCGCGAGCGCCATCTCGACCTTTCAGGCGATCGTGCTCGGCGTGCTGCAGGGGGTCACGGAGCTCTTTCCGATCTCGAGCCTCGGCCACACCGTGCTCTTCCCGACGCTGTTCGGCTGGCACAACATCGTCGCCTGGCAGTCCGAACCGGAGTCGCCGTGGCTCGCGTTCGTCGTGATGCTGCACGTCGGCAGCGCCGTCGGCCTGCTGATCTACTTCTGGCGCGACTGGGTCGCGATCGTCCGCGCCTTCTTCGCGACGCTGCGCAAGCGGCGGATCGAGACGCCGACCGAGCGCCTGGCGTGGCTGATCGTGATCGCGACGATCCCGGTCGGCATCCTCGGCCTGCTGCTGGAGCACCCGATCCGCGTGGCGCTCGCCAAACCGATCTACGCCTCGGTCTTCCTGGTCGTCAACGGCGTGATCCTGATCTGGGCGGAGCGCTTCCGCCGCCGCTCCGACGTCCGCGCGCTCGCGGTGCGGGAGGGCCTGAACGCGGAAGGCGCGCGTGACCTGGACACGATGACCTACCGGGAAGCCGGCGTGCTTGGACTCGTCCAGTCCACGGCGCTGATCGCCGGCATCAGCCGAGACGGCGTCGTGATGACGGGAGGGCTCGTGCGCGGCCTTGACAACAGCGACGCCGCGCGCTTCGCGTTCCTGCTCGCGACGCCGCCGATCCTCGCCGCCGGGGTGCTGAAGATTGGCGACCTGACAGGACATCTCGGCAACAACGGGATCCGCGGCGCGGCGCTGATCGCCGCCGTCTTCGCCGCCGCGACGGCCGTGCTCACCGTCCACTTCCTGACGCGGTTCTTCAAGCACGGCAACCTGCGGCCGTTCGGGGTCTACTGCATCCTGTTCGGCGCGGCGATGGTGATCTACAACGCGTGAACGGCGCGCGGGCGCCGTCAGCCGCCGGGGGCGATCGTGCGAAGGCCGGCGAGGCGCGCCGCGGCGCTCTGGCGTTCGTCGTAGCTCACGAATGCGTCCAGCGGAGCCGCGCTGATTGCGGCGGCGACATGGATGGCGTCGAGCGCACGCAAAGTTGGCTCGGCGAGTGTCCCGGCGGCGATCAGGAGCTCACGGTCGAGCGGCAGTAGGCCAATCGCGTCGAGGAGCTCGCCGGCCCGGGCGAGCAGCTGCTTGATCGGGAGCGCCGGCTCGGTGACGGCGGCGCGGCGGATTGCGCGCGGTATCTCGCTCAGCGCGAGCTCGCAGCTCACCAGGTCGGCACGCTCGAAATAGGTCCGCAGTGGAGCGCTCTCCGGCTCTTCGAGCACAAGCTTCACCAGCGCCGACGTGTCGGCGTAGAAAAGCGTCACCTCAGTGCTCGCCGCGGATCTCGTCCAGTGCTTTCGTCAGCGCGCGAGGGTTGCCGTCGAGCTCGAGTGGCTCCGGCAGACCGCGACGGAGAGGCCGCTGGAGCCTGCCCTCCGCGATAAGCCGGTCGAGCGCGGCTCCCGTCGCCGGCGGCGGGCCGAGCTCCGCGACCGGCCGATTGCGATCGGTCACCACGAGCCGTTCGCCACGCTCAACCCTGCGCAGGTACTCGCTGAGGTTCTGACGCAGCTCTGCGATCCCGACCGTCGTCATGTACACGAAGGTAGCAGAAGCTACAGAGGACTGCGCTCAGTGCAGCGCGATCAGGTCGACGACGAAGACGAGCGTCTCGTCGGGACCGATGACGCCGCCGGCGCCGCGTTTGCCGTAGCCGAGCATCGGTGGAATCGTGATGCGCCGGCGACCGCCGACCCTCATGCCGGTCACGCCCTGGTCCCAGCCGGCGATCACCTGTCCCTTGCCGAGCTTGAACTTGAAGGTGTCGCCGCGGTCCCAGGAGGCGTCGAACTGCTTTCCGCTGCTCCATGAGACGCCGACGTAGTGGACCTCGGCGACCTGGCCGCTGAGCGCCTCCTCGCCGGCGCCGAGCACGATGTCGTCGAGCTCGAGCTGGTAGGAGGGCGGCTGGTCGGCGGGGACCTCGACGGTGGGCTTCTCGTTGGTGGCCACAACGGCACCGTAGCGATCTGCACTACCTTGGCGCGGTGCGCTACCTCGCAGTCACCCGCAGCCGCGGCGCCGCCTGGGATCCGTCGCTGGACCTCGACGAGCAGGCCAGCTTCGCCGAACACGCGGCCTACATGAATGCGCTCGTGGCGGAGGGGTTCGTGGTGCTGGGCGGCCCGCTCGATGACGAGGCGAGCACGCTGCTGATCGTGGATGCGCCCGATGAGCAGGCGGTGCGGGCGCGCCTGGCGGGCGACCCGTGGACGGCGATGGGGCTGCTCGAGCTGAGCGCGGTCGCGGAATGGGAGATCCTGCTCGGCGGGTAGGGCTCGACGGCCGCCGTTTGTCCCGGTCGTGCGGCGTGCGTCGGAGATGGCGGGTAGGGCTCCGAAGGAGCGGTCCCGGCGAAAGCCGGGGATAGGAAAAAGGAGGGTGTTAGTGTGCCGCAAATGGAGATCGGTGTTCGGGATCTGCGCAAACGCACGGCGAGCGTGATCGATGCGGTCCGCGCCGGCGAGCGCGTGACACTCACCGTCAACGGCGAAGCCGTGGCCGACATCGTTCCGCGCGGGCCGCGCATGCGCTGGCTACCGGGGGCGTTGCTGCGGGAGCAGCTCGTCGAGCAGGAGCGTGCCGCCGATCCGGCGCTCGCGCGCGAGCTGGCCGGGCTGGCCGGGCAGACGCTCGAGAAGCTGTGAGGATGGGAGCAGCGAGGCTGCTCGATCCCTCGGTCTCCGTCGGCCGTTCGGCGCCCTGACGATTCGCGCGGAGGTTGCGGGAGGCCCCGCGCCGGGCCGCTGGGGGCGTCCGTAAACTGGGCGTGGTGGCCACCGAGGACCAGGAAGTGGCGAGACGCCGACCGATCATCCTTCCTCGAGCGTGCTAGAGCTTCAATTGACTCGCCCGACTGAGGAGCCACAGGGCCTGGGCGAGCGCTCGGGGGTGCTGCCGGCGCAGGGACTGCGGGAGGCCGTGGTCGCCGGCTGGATCCAGTCGGCGCACACGATCCCGCGCGCGAACATCCAGCCCGCGAGCATCGACCTGCGGCTCGGCCCGAGCGCCTGGGCCCTGCGCTGCAGCTTCCTGCCGGCGCCCGGCGTGTCGGTGATGGAGCGCGCGGAGGACCTGGCGATCGAGGAGATCGACATCCGCGACGGCGCGACGCTCGAGCGCGAGCGCCCCTACCTGATCGCGCTCGCGGAGGAGCTCGCCCTGCCCGAGGAGATCTACGGCAAGGCGAACCCCAAGAGCTCGACCGGGCGCCTGGACGTGTTCACCCGCGTGATCACGGACGGACACAACCGCTTTGACGAGATCAGGCCGGGCTACCACGGGCAGCTGTACCTGGAGGTCGTGCCGCGGTCGTTCGCGGTCAAGGTCAAGGAGCTGCTGAGCCTCAACCAGTTGCGGATCGCGACGGGGCCGGCGCGGGTCTCGGACGCTGAGCTGCCGGAGGTGCACGCCCGCACGCCGCTGCTGTTCGACGGCGAGCGCCCGGTCTCACCCGACCAGCTGGCGATCTCCGACGGGCTGTTTCTCAGCGTCGATCTCACGTCTCGCCGGCGCAAGCCAGTCGGCTACCGCGCGAAGCGCAACAGCCAGCGCGTCGATCTCTCGCAGATCGGGCACTACGACTGGCGCGAGTTCTGGGAGCCGGTCTACGCCGAGCGGGGCAACCGGCTCGTGCTCGATCCCGAGGTCTTCTACCTGCTGCTCTCGGCCGAAGGGGTCTGCGTGCCGCCCGGCTACGCCGCCGAGATGATGGCCTACGACCCGACCGCGGGCGAGCTGCGAACCCACTACGCGGGCTTTTTCGACCCCGGCTTCGGCTACGACCGGGCGGGGCAGCGCTTCGGGTCGCAGGCCGCGCTGGAGGTTCGCGCGCGCGACGTGCCGTTCATGCTCGAGCACCGCCAGCCGATCTGCAAGCTCGCGTTCGAGCGGATGATCGAGGAGCCCGACACGCTCTACGGCGATGCGGCAGGCTCGCACTACCAGGGGCAGGAGACGATGCTGAGCAAGCACTTCACGGCGCAGCGCGCTCGCGGCGGCGGGGTTGAGGGCGACGGCGGCGGGGACGAGGCGGCGGGCATCGTGCCGCTGTTTGAGTAGGCGCCGGGCAGGCGATCGCACCGAGGCGGTCGGGCCCGGTCAGGCGATCGCGTCGAGGCGGGCGACGAGCTCGCGGGCGTGGCGGATGAGCGTCTGGTAGTCGAAGATCGCGTCGAGGTCGAGGCCGCTGGTGCGGGGGTCGGCGGCGAGCAGCTCGCGCAGCGGCGTACCGCTCGCCCAGGCGTTCTGGGCGAGCTCCTGGGCGATCCGGTAGGCCTCGTCGCGCTCCAGGCCGCTCGCGACGAGCGCGAGCAGGACGTGCTGGGAGAACAGCGCGCCGTGGGTCAGCTCGAGGTTCGCGCGCATCCGCTCCGCGTCGACTACCAGGCCGCGGACGACGCGGATCGCGAGGTGCTGCATGTAGTCGAGCAGGATCGTCGAATCGGGCAGGATCACGCGCTCGGCGCCGGAGTGGGAGATGTCGCGCTCGTGCCAGAGGGCGACGTTCTCGAGCGCCGCCGACGCGTTGCCGCGCAGCACGCGGGCCAGGCCGCTGATCCGCTCGGTCGTGATCGGGTTGCGCTTGTGCGGCATCGAGGAGGAGCCCTTCTGCTCGCCGGCGCGAAACGGCTCCGCGGCCTCGAGCACCTCGGTGCGCTGGAGGTGGCGGATCTCGGTCGCGAGCCGCTCGAGGCCGGCGCCGGCGAGGGCGATCGCGCCGAGCAGCGCGGCGTGGCGGTCGCGCGCCACGACCTGGGTCGAGATGTCCTCGCGGGTGAGGTGCAGGCGGTCGAGGACGCGCTGCTCGTAGTCCGGCGAGGCCGTGGAATAGGAGCCGACGGCCCCCGAGATCTTGCCGACGGCGACCGCGTCGAAGGCGTCGGTGAGGCGCTGCGCGTTGCGGGCCGCCTCGAAGGCGAAGCCCGCCAGCTTGATGCCGAAGGTGGTGGGCTCGGCGTGCACGCCGTGGGTGCGCCCGACGGTCAGCGTCTGCTCGTGCTCGCGCGCCGCCGTGGCGAGCGCGGTCACCAGCTCACGGGCGCCGGCGAGGACGATCTCGCCGACCGCGCGCAGCTGCAGCGCGAGCGCGGTGTCGAGCACGTCGGAGGAGGTCAGCCCGTAGTGGATCCAGCGCCCGCCGGGACCCGCGGAGGCCGACAGCACGTCGACGAACGCGGCGACGTCGTGGTCGGTCACCTGCTCGCGCTCGGCGACCGCGGCGACGGTGAAGGTGGCGGCGCGGATCGCCTGCAGATCGTCCGGCGTCGGGCCCTCCATCTCCTCGGCGGCGGCGACCTCGACGACGCGCCAGAACTCCATCCGCGCCTCATCGGTCCACAGGGCGCCGATCTGCGGGCGGGTGTAGCGGGGGATCACGTGGTGATTATCGCGTTGTGGGGGGCGGTTGGGCGTGGGGGCCTGGGCGCGGGGGATTGCGGGCGTGCGAGCATGCGGCGATGCCCGAGGGTGAGGTGGCGATGATTACGACGGAGCGGCTCGTGCTGCGCGCGTGGCGCGCGAGCGACCGACCCGCGTTCGCGGCGCTGAACGCCGACCCGCGCGTGATGGAGTGGTTCCCGGGGACGCTGTCGCGTGAGCGCTCAGACGAGATGGCGGATGTGATCGCGGCGCGGCTGCTCGAGGCGGGCTGGGGACTGTGGGCGCTCGAGGTGCCCGGCATCGCCGACTTCATCGGCTTCGTCGGGCTCAACCGGGCCGACGAGGTGGTCGGGTGGCCGGCGGTCGAGGTGGGCTGGCGGCTCGCCGCCGAACACTGGGGGCGCGGCTACGCGCCGGAGGCGGCGAGGGCGGCGCTGGCGTTTGGGTTCGAAACGCTCGGTCTTGATGAGATCGTGGCGCTGACCACCGTCGGGAACCTGAAGTCGCGGCGCGTGATGGAGAAGATCGGCATGAGCTATGACCCGCGCGACGATTTCGAGAACCCGCGGATCGCGGAGGGCTCGCCGCTGCGGGCGCATGTGCTCTACCGGCTGAGTCGTGCTGCGTTCGCCGGCGTCGCGCAGCGCTGAGCGGGGCGCGGCGCTCAGCCGACGACGACCTTGCCCTGCATGCTCAGGGGGTGAATCGTGCACTCGAATCTGTATGTACCGGCCGTGTTGAATCGGACGGTGTAGGTACCCCGCAGCATCGTGGGCGAGCTTTTGAACTTCGTGCGTCCAATGCTCGTGACGTTGTGTTGTGTCTCAATATCGGCGTCCTCCCACTTCCACACCACGCTCTGCCCGACCTTGATGTGCACTGTGGCGGGGTGAAACTGAATATCGTGAAGTGTCACAACCTGTGTTGTGCTCGCAGTTGCGGCCGATCGGTCGACCGACGCGGCGGCCGTCGAGAACCCGCCAGACGCGGCGATCGCGAGAGCGAAGCCGGGCAGCAGGAGGACGGACATAGCTTTTGAGCGCAGCGTCATCTTTTGTCGGCTCCTTCAGTCGGCGCTTCGAACGGGGTCAGTCGCCTCACGGAGGCTCGCGAGCCGGCCAACCGCGGTGCCCCGGAGGAGGAGAGGGGGCGGAGCACCACGATCGGCCGGCTCGGGGGGGGCGTCGTTCCCGTCTCTCAGGCTCAGGAGACGATGAACTTTGTTGCGGTGACCGCCGCCAGCACGGTCGAAGCGGTCAGCGGCTTGTCGAAGGCGCCGTTTGGCGAAACCGCCTTCGCGGTCGGATCGTTGTAGTACCCGATTGCTCCGGCGTGACGCGCCTCAATCGTCAGGATCGACACGGCGGCCTTCAGATCGGCCGGGACTGAGATGTTGAACGCCTGTCCGAAGTAGGCGCCGACTCCCGTGTTCTCGAGCACCTGTGAGGTCTTTGTGAAGGTGGATTCACTCTTCACGGCAGCCCCAAAGTCGAAGCTCGGCTGCTTGACGGCCTTCGATCCGAGCGCCGCCTTGAGATAGGCGACGTGTGCGGCCTCGTGGCCGGCAATCACCTTCGCGAGCGCGGCAAGATGGCTGTCCGAAAACTTGATGTTCGCCACAGCCTGGGCGTAGAAGTTCGCCTCGAGGTACTCGAGCGTCAACGCGTAGTTGAGGATCCCGACGTCACCGGCGCCAAACGACGACGGAGGACGACCACTGCTGGCGGCCGCGAGCGCATTTGGGACGAGTGCGCCAAGCAGCGCGCCACCACCCAGCACCGAGCCGCCGGCGATGCCGACCTTGCGGAGAAACGAAAGACGCGAGTCCCCCGAAACAGCCTCAGCCGCGTCGCGGACGGCCCCATCCACATCGACGGCGTCGAGATTCATGTGAGCAGACATGCGTGGTTACTCTCCTTGACTCGTTTTCAGGTCCAGGAGGTAGTTCGAGTTAGCCGCGTCAGCGGATCACTCGAGCTTTGATGCGTGGACCGGCGACGGCGCCGCCGCCGGCGTCAGGCGACCGACAGCGGCCAGCTTCCGCCGGAGTCGATGATCCGCGCGGCGAGCAGGGCGGCGTTGCGGGCGTTGTCGAGGCCGACCGCGGCGACTGGCACGCCGGGCGGCATCTGGACCACCGAGAGGATCGCGTCGAGGCCGCCGGCCGCGGAGAGGCGGCTGGAGAGCGGCACGCCGATAACCGGCAGGTCGGTGTGGGAGGCGAGCACGCCAGGCAGCGCCGCGGAGAGCCCGGCGCCGGCGATCAGGACGCGCAGGCCCCGCCCGCGCGCGGTCTTTGCGTAGTCGGCGACCACGTCGGGCTGGCGGTGCGCCGACATCACCGCCATCTCGTGGGCGATGCCGCGCTCGCCGAGCTCCTTGGCGGCTCCCTGCATCGTGTCCATGTCGCTGGCCGAGCCCATCACGATGCCGACCAGCGGCGGACTCTCGCCCGTCTGCTCCGCGACGACGGCGAGCTGCGGTTCGGCGCTCATCGCCCGCGAGCGCCCGCCGCGATGTCGCGGCGCAGCTGGCGTCCCCGAAACTCGACCATGTCCGCGGCAGCATACGCCGCGGTCCGGGCGGCCTGCGCGTCGGCGCCGAGCGCCGTGATGTTGAGCACGCGGCCGCCGGCTGTGACCAGCTCGCCGTCGCGCCGGGCGGTCCCGGCGTGGGTCACCTCGACGTCGCCCGCGATGCGCTCCAGGCCGCTGATCACATCGCCGCTCGAGCTCGATTGCGGGTAGCCGGCGCTCGCCAGCACGACGCTCACCGCCCACTGCGGCGACCACTGCAGCTCGTGCCCGGCGAGCCCGCCCGGCCGCGTCGCTGCGAGCAGCGCCTCGAGCAGGTCTGAGCGCAGCCGGGGCAGCAGCGCCTGGGTCTCGGGGTCGCCGAAGCGGACGTTGAACTCGATCACGCGCGGGCCCTGCGCGGTCAGCATCAGGCCGCCGTAGAGGACGCCATGAAACGGCGTGCCGCGGTCGCGCATCAGCTCGACGATCGGCTGGTGGATCGTCGCGACGAGCTCCGCGGCGCGGCGGGGGTCGACCTCGCCGACCGGCGAATAGGAGCCCATGCCGCCGGTGTTGGGGCCCAGGTCGCCGTCGAAGATCCGCTTGTAGTCGCGCGCCGGCGCCATCGGGATCGCCCGCTCGCCGTCACAGAGCGCGAGCATCGAGAGCTCCTCCCCCTCGAGGTGCTCCTCGACGACGACCGCCTGCGTACCGAAGCGGTGCTCGATGAGGAACGCATCGAGCGCCTCGCGCGCCGCGGCCTCGTCGGGCGCGACCACGACGCCCTTGCCGGCGGCCAGGCCGTCGGCCTTCAGCACCGCCGGGTAGCGCTCGATCGCGGCGAGCCCGTCCGCGACCGTGTCCACGCGCTTCCAGGCCGCCGTCGGCACGCCGGCTTCCTCCATCGCCCGCTTGGCGAACTCCTTCGAGCCCTCGAGGCGCGCCGCGGCGGCGCTTGGGCCGAAGGCGGCGATGCCCTGCTCGCTCAGGCGGTCGACGAGTCCCGCAACCAGCGGCGCCTCGGGGCCGACGACGACCAGCTGCACGCGCTCGGCCGCCGCGGTCGCCACGAGGCCGTCGATGTCCTCGATCGCGATGTCGATCAGCCGCGCCTGCGCGGCGATGCCGGCGTTGCCCGGAGCGCACAGCAGCGTCGGCTGCTGGGGCGAACGCGCCAGCGCACGCGCCAGCGCGTGCTCGCGTCCGCCCGAGCCGACGATCAGAACCTTTGGCGCGCTCACCACGCGCGTTCTATCCGATCGGTGCGCCGGCGCGCTGAAAGAGTCCAGATGCGGGCTTTGAAGGTGGCGCGTCGGTATTTGTGATCGTGTACGCAAGACGGTACACTCAGGGCGTGGCAAAGACAGTCCCCGTTCGCGAGTTTCGAACCAACCTCAGCCAGCTCCTCAGCGATGTCGCTGATCGTCGCGACCACGTGCTCGTAACACGCAATGGCAAGCCGGCTGCGGCGCTTGTCCCAATCGACGAGTACGAGGCGCTCGAGGAGACCGCGGAGATTCTTTCCGACTCGGCGACGCTTGCCGCGATTGAAGCGGGTCTCGCCGACCTCGCTCGCGGGGAGGCCGTCACGCTTGCGGATCTGCGCGCCGAGCTTGCGCAGAGACGCGCGACCCGCTGAGTCGTGGCGCGCGTCGTCCTCGCGCGCCGCGCGCGCGAGGAGTTGCTCGAACTCAACTGGCCCTTGATCGACGCCGTTGAGGATGCGCTCTCGCTACTCGAGCGCGAGCCATTCGCCGGCCACGAACTCAAGGGCCGGCTGCGAGGCCTCCGATCCCTGAAGGTCGGCACCTACCGCATCATTTACCAGCTGGCCGAGGGCGACAGGACCGTGCGCGTCGCAACCATCCGCCACCGCTCGGTCGCCTACCGCGTCGTCCCCCGTTGAATCAGTGCCAAGGGATAGTTGCCGGCTACGTCATCCGCTCCATCATCGAGAGCAGCTCGTCGCGCCGGTAGCCGTTGGCGCGGGCAAGGTCGATCAGCTCCCTCATCTTGGTCACGACGGCGCCGCGCTCCGGCGTAGCGGCGACGGTGATCGCGCGGCCGCGCCCAACCTCCAGGAGCCCCTCGTCGCGCAGCATCCGCAGCGCCCGCAGGACGGTGTTGGTATGCACCCCCAGCACGGCGGCGAGGTCCTTCGCCTGGGGAATCCGCTCGCCCGGCCTGGCCTCGCCGTCGGCGATCGCGCGGCGGATCTCGGCCGCCACCTGCTCGTGCAGATCGAGCCCCCCTGAGCGGTCCACCGGTTCCAGGGCGAGGCCGCTGTCGTCGTAATCGGGCGGCTTGACAGGACTTATAACAACAAGGATAGTAGCGTCAATGAGCGTGGTCCATCCGCCCGAGGCCGGTGAGGCGGCTGCCGTTTCAGCTGCGATGTCACCCGACGTGGAGCGCGAGCTTCCCGAGGTTCTGTTTCGGGAGGCGAGGCGCCGCGAGCGCCGCCGGCGCCTTTCCGTGCTCGCCGTCGTCGTGATCGCGCTCGGCGGCGCGGGCGCCGGGTACGCCCTGTCGAGCGGGGGAGGCTCGCCGGCAGGGCGGGCCGCCCCGACGTCGCCGGGGAGCGCATCGCAGACCACCGTGGCGCCCGCGGTCGGTGGTCCGCTCAAGCACCCCTACGGCCTGGCGGTCGCCCGGAACGGCGATCTCTACATCGTTGACCGCGCCCGCGACCAGGTTCTCCGCCGACTCCCCTCGGGCCGGTTCGAGGTCGTCGCCGGCAACGGTCGACGCGGCTTCTCCGGCGACGGCGGTCCGGCGACCCGCGCCGAACTGAACCTCGAGGCGCCGTCGGGAATCGCGATCGCGAAGGACGGAACGCTCTACATCGCGGACTCCGGCAACGATCGAGTTCGCGCCGTGTCGGTCGACGGGACGATCAAGACGGTCGCCGGCGACGGCACCTCCGGCGGCTACGACCGCGACGGGCTGATACTCCACACGACACCGGCGCTCCACGCTGCCTTCGGCGCGCCGTCCGGCCTTGCCATCGGAGCAAACGGTGACCTCTACATCGCCGCGGGCAACGTTGTCCGCCTCACGCCGAGCGGCTTGATCGAGTGGGTCGCCGGCAAGCGTGGGGCGTTCGACTGCGGGTTCGGCATCTACTGCAACCCGGCGGGGGAAGCAGACTTCACCGACCCCGATCAGCTCGCCTTCGACGGCGCCGGAGACCTGTTCGTCTCGGATGGCAACGGCTTCGGCCTCTACGAGATCGCGGCCAACGGACGGCGCGCCTACCTCGGCCAGTTTCGCGGCGACGGTAACGCCGGCGCGCTCGCCGAGGCTCCCGACGGCAGCGTCGTCGAGGCTGGCCGCCTCGGCCTCGCCCGCCTGCCGGCGGACGGCAGGATCAAGCTGCCCAAGCGCCCGTCGCAGCTGCGTCGTGTTCCCGGCGAGGCCATCCCCGGAAACCTCGACCTCGCCGTCGGTCCCAACAAAGGGCTCGTCGGCGGCTCCAACATCTTCATCGCAGGCGATGGTGTCGCGGTCGGCCCGAACGGCGCGGTGTACGCCGACACGAACACAGGCAACACGTTCACCTCCGTCAGCGCCCTCGTCGAAGTGGAGAGCGGCGGCAGGGTGCTTACGCTGTGGAGGTCGTGAAGATTCGCACCGTGGCGTGCTTGGCGCAAATGCGCGTCTACCCGTAGGGAGAAAGGGAGCCGCCGACGAAGTCGGGTACGCACTGGCGGCCTCGCGCGGGAGCGGTCTCACGGTGGGCCGCAAGGTCGCGCAGCTCGCTTCACCCGGCAACGCTGCTCTGTGGATCGGCGCTGCCTGGAGTCCCGACCGGTCAGTTAGATCAGAGGCATTTGTAAACGGCGCTCGGCGTCCCCGGCTCCCCGTAGTCCAGGGTGCAGGTGGTGCCGTCCGTGCAGCAAGCCGAGCCACCCTGCCCGTCTTCGCAGCACGCGTCGTCACAGCAGCCGCTGTCGCAGCAGCTCTGCCCGGCCGTGCAGCAGAAGTTGCCAGAGCTGCAGCAGGTGCTGCTGCAGCAAGTTGGATTGCCGCTCGCGTCTTGGCAGCAGCTCTCACCCTCGACACAGCACAGAGTCTGTGCGCAGCAGGTGCCGCCCGCGGCGCAGCACTGGCCGTTGCAGACGGTCGCTTCGTGTGCGCCGAAGATTGATCCCGGGCAGCAGATGCCGTCGAAGCAAGAGAGCGAGTCGCAGCATGTCGCATCGGCGCCGGTCCCGCACAACGTCTTAGGCTCGGGGCAGCACCTCTGATCCTGTCCGCTGCCGACGCACCATTCGCCCTTCTTGCAGCATCTCTTGAGCTTGGAGGTGATGCCGCAGCACTGTCGTTTGTCCTTGCAGCAGTGCTCCGACGCGTCGCCGATGCCGCAGCAGTGCTCGTTTTTCTCGCAGACCTGGCCGCTTCCGCAGCATTGCTCGTGTCGCGGCTCGTAACAGCCGTATATGCAGCAGTCTTTCGGGCCTGAACAGCAGTGAGTCCCCACCTCTCCTGGGGCGTAGGGGGATGGGGCAAAAACGTGTAGCCCGTCACAGCATTTGTCGAATATGTCAGAACAGAGCGTCTTGCAATCCTCGAGGGGCCCGATGTTCGCGCGGGCCGCTGGAGTGAGGAGAGTGAGCGGGCCGGTCACGGAGGCGACGAAGGCGCCTCCGGCGATGGCGGCGCCGCGGCGGAGGATGTGGCGGCGGCTGTAGCGACCTTCTGAGAGGCCTTGCGCGGCGTCGTCGAGCCAGTGACTCATCGCGCGCCGTTGCCGTTTGTGTGGTTGGCGGCGAGTGCGGGCTCGCGGGTGTGGTTGCGGATCAGCTGGAATACGGCGTCAGCGCCGGCTGCGATCGGCGAGGCGATTCGGCCGTCCACGATCAGCACGCCCATCGGTGTGCCGCCGGCGGTGAACGCTCGGGCGGCCTGCGAGTCGCTGTCGATGAACACCAGCGATCGGAGTTGTTGTTCGCGGGTGCGTTCGGGGTCGCCGGTGCTGATGACGACCAGCTGTGGCGTTCCTTCGGGCTGGTTGGTCTCGAATGCCTGGAGGTCGGGGAGCATGCGCTGACAGAAGCCGCAGCCCGGGTTCCAGAAGATCGCGACCGTCGGCTGCTCGAACACCGCATGGAGCGCTACTGGCCGGCCGTCGAGGTCCACCAAGTCGAGGTCGGGGGCCGGCTGACCGACGCGCGAGGTGTCCGGCCGCGGGCGCTCAGCTTGCGCGCTGCCGTTGCGGTTCCCGTTCGTCCCGTTCACCTGGCGGACCAGCAGCGGTGAATGGGTGGCTTGGGAGACGAGCGTGCGGATCGCGTCGGCGCCACCGACCAGCGGGCTTTTGATCAGACGGTCCGTGCCGATCACGACCGCCGACGGCGTGCCGTGCGCCTGGTAGACGGCGGAAACCTCGCGCTCGGTCTGGATCAGCACGCTCTGGATGTCGACTTCGCTCGTTTTCTCGCGGTTGGCCTGCTCGCCGCCGCTGGCGACGAGCGCGACCTCGAGCCGATCGCCGTGGTCGCGCTGCCAACTCGCGATCTCCGGCAACAGCCCGATGCACGGGCCGCACCCGGCGTCAGAGAAGACCAGCATCAACTGTCGGCCCGGCGCGAGCAGCGAACCGAGCGAACGCGACCCGCCAGCCAACGCGGGCAACTCAAAATCGGGCGCCGGGGATCCCACCGCCAATCCGCTGCCGTTCAGCCCGGTGCCCAAAGCGACCGGAGCCTCGAAGGGCAGAGCGTCGCCGGCGCCACCGAGCGCCGCTTCGATCGCCTCCAGCCGCGCGAACACGCGACCGTTCTGCGCGAGCAGTTGAAGCGAGAACCAGACCACGAACCCGACCACACCGACAAGCACCACGCCCAAAGCCGCCGCTGCCGCCCAGCCAGCGTTGAGGCGACCGATCCACGCGGTCGCGCTGACCCCCGGCTCATGCCAGCCCTCCACCGCGACGAACGCCGCGGCCGCAGCTAACACCAGGTTTCGCGCCAGCGTCCACCAGCCGACCGGCGCCGAGTGCAGCTGACCGAAGCAGTGGCAGTCCGCCTCGTTGCCCCGCGCCATCGCCACCGCGATCGCGACCACGAACACGCTCAGCAGGGCCAGCGCGCCGAGCGCACCGAACCGCGCCGCAGCACTCACGATCAAAGCGACCGCGATCGCGAGCTCCACCAACGGCAACCCCGTGCCCGCCGCCGCGGCGAGCCGCTCCGGGACACCAAAGCTCACAACCGCCCGCCGTGACCCCGCCAGATCCGCAAGCTTCGCTACGCCGGCAACCGCAAACACCCCTGCCAGCAGCAACCGCAGCACAAGCAGCGCCGACCCCATCCGTGCGCGCAAGACTACGAACGCCGACCACGCCAGTCAAGCGATAACCGACGCGCCGGACTGCTAACTCGAGGGACCGTCCGGCGGGCCGTCCTGGCCGGTCACGCGCGGATCGTCACTCCAACCCGGATTCGTGCTCCGCGGCGACCAGCCCCCCACCCCCAGGGTCTGCAAATGACCGGCCGCGTGCGCCGCCGCAGACTGCGTCTGACGCACCCGCGCGCCACTGCGAACCGCCAACACCAACCCCTCATCAGCCATGTCCACGATCTCCGCACCAGACCGCGCATAACGCAACAACCGACGCTCCAGTTCCAGCAACACCCCGTCAAGCGCCGCCAACAACTCCTCGTTGGAGCACTCCGACAGGGTGGCCGGAAGACTGCTGCGTGATAGTTGCTGGTCGCCTTCGCTCACGCGCAACAAGATCGCAGAACAGCGGACCGCTTTCCAGCTCGCCGACGCGACCACCGGCGTCTCGCGCTGGCCGCTTGGCAAAGGAGCCGTCTCGGCTCGCTGCAGTCAATGGCCTGCGTCCACACGCCGGCTGTTGACGTTCTCTCCGATTCGGCGACGCTTGCCGCAATTGAAGCGACAGGACCGTGGGCGTCGCAACGATCCGCCGCCGCTCGGTCGCCTATCGCATCGATCCGCCCTGAGCCGCCACGTGGGGCGGCTCGCCGAGTCTGCCCGGGGAGGCACGGTCGCCTTCTCTTAGCGCGGCTCGATCACGGCGGCGAGCTGGTCGGCCCAGTCGTGGGCGAGCGTTTTCGCGGCGTCGAGGTCGTCCAGGGTGTCCGAGACAGTGGATCGACGTATGTGGCGGCGGTGCCCGCCGCCGACGCGGTGTGCGCGGACTGGCGCAGCCATCGGTCAAGTGCAGGAACCCCGCAGTCGAACGCGTCGAGTTCGTGAACGTCGTCGAGCAGTTCGACGCCGCGCAGCGGCGCGTCGCTCAACGCGCCGGGATCGGACTTCGCGCGCCGGCGTAGCGCTGCAGCGTCTCCATCTCCTCGACCGGAGCGTCCAACGCGGCGACGAACCGGTCGAACTCGTCGGCATGAAGTTCGATGCGGTGCGCTCGCTCGAGCACCTCGACCGCCCGCTCGCTGGCGACCGAGAGCACGAACCCGGTCAGCGTCTCGCCGTTCAGCTCAGCCGCAGCACGCAGCATGCGCTCCTGGCTTTCGCTGACGCGCATGTTGATCCGCCCCGCGGCGGTCGCCCACAGTCTTGCCCATATACGAACGAGTGTACACCCCCGGTATGTACGGCGATGGAAAGGTTGCCGGTATCACGGCAAGTGCGTAGTCGATGTATAGGCGGTCTGGCCTCGATCCAAACGCCCGCACCTGCTGGCAGCCCGTTCAGCGACAATCCAACGCAGCCAGCTATCTGTAAGACCCGAGAAGATTGTTCAGCTCGTTGAGGCGAGCGCTGGGTTAATCGCCGCGAGGCACCTCCGTGCGCTTATCGGGTGGTCGACGCGACCGGATGACACATTGGCGACAATGACGTGTCCGTATGCCACAAACGACGGGGAGCCCACCGCCACATTCGCGCCCAGACCACTGATCGCGACCCCGTCTGACAGGCACTGGATGAGGCGGCCGCCGGTAGGGCCCTGGCCGTCGATGGGCTCGCCGATCAGCGACGGGTTGTTCCACAGCAGCTTGACTGCACCGTTGAGATCCCAGGATGCGGCGAACACTGGAACACCGGGCGCTTGCCAGGGACTGAATCCATCGGCAAGAATCACCGACCCCCGAATCGGCGTCGAGACGAGCCGGTGCAGCCTGGCGAGGATGTGCTCTGCCTGATGTGAAGCGGATTCGTACGTGTGCCGGTCCGTCAGGTCGCCGCGGACGTATCCGGCGGCAATGGCGGCGATCAGCATTGCTGCGATGGCGGGGGCCCATCGGGTTGGTCGCGGTAGCACCGACGCGATGCTCGTTGCCATGACGAACCCGACGCTGGCAGCCAAAAGGGCATAACCCAAGGCGGCCACAATGTTAATGCGGTTGGCCACCCCCGCGGCGAGCGGATCATAGTAGTCACTCGCCGGAGCAAGCATGACATAGCCTGCCGCGATCACCACCAACGAGGCACCGGAGATAGCGAGCCAACGGACCGTCGGGGCGCGTCTCCGCGACAGCCAGGCGCCC
>JBEKNK010000036.1:0-25627 GCA_049522915.1 Solirubrobacteraceae bacterium
AGCGGCTCCGGGCTCGCGCCGGCGACCTGGAAGTCGCCGAAGTCGAGGAAGTACATGTAGGGGCTCGGATTGACCGCCCGCAACCCGCGGTAGATCGAGAACGCCTCGACCGACACCGGCGCCGACCAGCGCTGCGAGGGCACGACCTGGAACGCGTCTCCGGCGTGGATGTACTCGACGATCCGCGCGACCATCGACTCGAACTGCTCGCGTGGCATGTTCGAGCGGAAATCGGCGCTCGCCCGCGGCGCCCGCGCCACGACCGCCGGCAGCGGGCCGGCGAGCCGGGTGCGCACCTCCGCGATCGTCTGCCGCGCCTGCGCGTAGGCGCCACGCGGATCGCCCTCGGCGTACACGTTCACGAGGATCGTGACGGTGTGCTTGAGGTTGTCGAACACGACCAGCAGGTCGCTCAGCATCAGCGCCATGTCCGGGAGCCCGAGCGGGTCCGGGCCGGGGTCCCCGAGCGGCTCGACGGTGCGCACCAGGTCGTAGCCGAAGAAGCCGACGGCGCCGCCGGCGAACGGCGGCAGCCCCTCCAGCGGCGCCTGCGAGTAGCGCCCGACCGCCGCCGCCGCGATCGCGTACGGATCGCCGCCATCGGCGAGCCGCCAGCGGATCACCTCGCGGGGATGGAAGCCGATGAACGAATAGCGGCCGAAGCGCTTGCCCTGCTCGGCCGACTCGAGCAGGAAGGCGGGCCCCTCGCCGCGCAGTTTGAGGAACGCCGAGACCGGCGTCTCGCAGTCGGCGACGAACTCGTGGCGCAGCGGGATCAGGTTGTGCTCCCCCGCGAGCGCGACGACCTCCTCGATGCTCGGGCTAACGTCGACGTTCATCGAGCACCCGCTCGGCGTCGGCCAGCCGCCGGCCGCGGCTGTGCAGCAGCACGAGCAGGTGGTACAGCACGTCCGCGGCCTCCTCGTCGACGCGCTCGTCGCTCTCCTCGCGCGCCGCGCGGGCGACCTCCTCGGCCTCCTCCATCACCTTCGCGCCGATCAGCGGCGGGTGCTCCAGCAACTCGACCGTGTAGGAACCGGCCGGCCTATCCCTCGCGCGCGCAGCGAGCGTGCGCTCGAGCGCCGGCAGCGTCTCGTGCGGGGCGGGTGGCTCGAGCTCGCCGCGATGGAAGCAGCTGCGCTCGCCGGTGTGGCACGCCGGGCCGGCCGGATCGACGAGCGCGAGCACCGCGTCGCCGTCGCAGTCCAGGCGCAGCGCCCGCACCGCCTGCGTGTTGCCGGAGGTCTCCCCCTTGTGCCACAGCTGCGCGCGCGAGCGGCTCCACAGGTGCAGCTCACCCGTCGCACGCGTGCGTTCCAGGGCCTCGGCGTTCATGTACGCGAGCGTCAGCACCTCGCCGCTGGCCCAGTCCTGCACCACGCACGGCACCAGTCCGCGCTCGTCGTAGACGATCTCGTCATCCATGCTCGCCGGATTGTCTCAGGCCCGGCGACGGCGACGCTCCCGCGCTTCTTTGGCTTACGCCGGCCCCATTGGGGCCGGACCGCGGAGCAGCGTGCGCAGCAGCACCGGCAGGCGCCCGGCGGCGCGCGCCGCCGCGGCCGCTGCCCTACTCGATGCCGAGGCGATCAAGCAGGCCGTCGTCGGCGCGCCAGTGGCGGCGCACCCGAACCATCAGCGCAAGGTGGACGCGGCCGCCCAGCTCGCGCTCGAGCTCGCGGCGGGCGGCGGTGCCGACCGCCTTGATCATGCGCCCGCCATGACCGACGACGATCGCCTTCTGGGACTCCGTCTCGACCCAGATCAGCGCCTGGATCCGCGTCACCCCGCCGCCCGCCCCCCGTGATGGGGGGCCCGCCCCCCCTGATGGGGGGCCCGCCCCCCGTGATGGGGGGCCCGCCCCCCGTGATGGGGGGTCGTGCTGATCGACGTCGAGCTCCTCGATGACGACGCCGACGGCGTGCGGCAGCTCCTGGAAGGTGCGCCGCAGAACCTGCTCGCGGATCAGCTCGGCAAGCAGCTCCTCGCGGCCCATGTCCGAGCGCTGCTCGGACCCATAGAGGAAGGGGCCTTCCGGCAGCTGGCCGACAAGGTGCTCGACGAGCGCGGCGACGCCCTCGCCGCTGCGCGCGGAGATCGGGAAGACCTCGGCGGCGCCCGGCGCGATCTCCGCGGCGTCCAGCAGCGCCTGTGCCTGGCGCTCCTTGCTGAGACGGTCGACCTTGTTGACGGCGACGGTGACCGGCCCGGACGCGTGCGCGAGCGAGGCCGCGATGTAGCGGTCGCCTGGCCCAACACCCTCCTCGCCGTTGAGCAGCATCAGCGCCGCGTCGGCGTCGGCCAGCTCCAGCGTGACACGGCGGGCCATGCGCTGCGTGAGCGCGTCGCGCGGGCGCTGGACGCCGGGCAGATCGATCAGCACGAGCTGCCAGTCCGGTCCGTTCGCGACGCCGCGCACGGCGCGCCGCGTCGTCTGGGGGCGGTCGGAGACGATCGCCACCTTGACGCCGACGATCGCGTTCGTCAGCGTCGACTTGCCCACGTTCGGCCGCCCGGCGAGCGCCACGAAGCCGGCGCGCGTCACCAGCTCAGCAGCTCGCGCTGGAGGGCCAGCATCTCACCCTCGTCGCGCTCGTGGTCCATGCCGAGCAGGTGCAGGACACCGTGGACGACGGCTTCGCGCAGCTCGACCGTGTGCTCCGGGCAGATCACGACGTCGCCCAGCTCGCGCGGGCCGAGCGGATCGGCGGCGGCGCCGTCGATCGGGAACGAGAGCACGTCCGTCGGGGCGTCCTTCGCCCTGTACTCGCGATTGAGCTTCCTGATCGCCGCCGCGTCGACGAACTCGATCGCCAGGTGGCCGTCGCTGACGCCTGCGCTCGCGGCGGCGATCGCCGCGAGTCGCTCGATCTCCGCCTCCGCGAGCGGCGCGCGCCCGACGATGTCCAGCTCGAGCATCAGGCCTTGCGCGCCTGCTTGGCGGACGCCAGCTCGGGCGCGGCCCGCTGGGCGTGATCCTCGTAGGCCTCGACGATCCGCTGCACCAGCCGGTGGCGCACGACGTCCTCGCCGCCCAGGCGCACGAACTCCACGCCCTCGACCTCACCGATGATGTCGGCCACGACGACCAGCCCTGACTGCTGCTCGCGCGGCAGGTCGACCTGCGTGATGTCGCCGGTCACGACCATCTTCGACCCGAACCCCAGGCGGGTGAGGAACATCTTCATCTGCTCGGGCGTTGTGTTCTGCGCCTCGTCGAGGATCACGAACGAGTCGTTCAGCGTGCGCCCGCGCATGAACGCCAGCGGCGCAACCTCGATCACGCCGCGCTCGAGGTGCTGGGAGACCTTCTCGGGGTCGATCATGTCGTGCAGCGCATCGAACAGCGGCCGCAGGTAGGGGTCGATCTTCGCCATCAGGTCGCCCGGCAGGAAGCCGAGCCGCTCGCCCGCCTCGACGGCCGGGCGCGTCCGGATGATCCCGTTGACCTCCATGCGGCTGAGCGCCGCCGCCGCGAGCGCGACGGCGAGGAATGTCTTGCCGGTGCCCGCCGGGCCGATACCGAACGTGATCGTGTGCTCGCGGATCGAGTCGACATAGCGCTTCTGCCCGACCGTCCGCGGCGCGACGCGCATCGCGCGGTGGCGCCACACCACGTCGTCGAGCACCGCGGCCGGAGCATGGTCGGCGTCGAGCACCCCGATGACGGCCGATAGCGTCGCCTCGTCGAGCGGATGACCGGAGGGCGCGAGCATGCCGAGCTCCGCGATCACGCGGGCGGCCGCCTCGAGCGCCGCGGGCTCGCCGTCGAGCGTGAGCAGGTTGCCGCGCAGGAATACGCGCGTCTCCAGCCGCTCCTCAAGCGACCGCAGCATCGCGTCGTGTCCGCCGGCAAGGCCGGCCGCCAGGTCGTTCGAGAGCTCGAACTGCCGTCTCACGCGGCCACGAGTGCGGCTCGCACCTGCTCGGAGACGCGCTTGCCGTCGGCGCGGCCGGCGACCTGCGCCATCACTATCCCCATCACCGACCCCAGATCCTTGACCGATGTCGCACCCGCCTGCGCGACGGCGCGCGCGACGATCTCCGCGAGCGCTGCGTCGTCGAGCTCGGCCGGCAGGTAGGCGCCGATGATCTTCGCCTCGGCGGCCTCGCCGTCGGCGAGCTCGTCGCGTCCGGCGTCGCGGAACGCGCGCTCGGCCTCGCTTCGCCGCTTGCGTTCGCGCCGCAGCACCGCCAGCTCGTCGTCGGAGCCCTCCTTCGCGGCCTTCTGCAGCTCCGAGAGCAGCAGTCGTAAGGCGCCGACGCGCTCGCGCTCCCCGGCCTTCATCGCGACCACGAGATCGCTCTTGACTGTGTCGGTGATGCTCATCCGCCGCTAAGGATACGCCCGTGCCGGGCGCCTTCCAGCGCCAGCGCCGACCACTCACCGTCATGGCGGCGCGCCCGCTCGCGCATGCCGTGGCGCTCCGCGAACGCGGCCGAGACCTCGTCGAGCTGATCGCTGAGCAGTCCGCAGGCCACCAGCAGGCCCGGCGCGTGATCCAGGCGCTCGGCCAGCTCGAGCAGCAGCGGGCGCACCAGGTTGGCGGTCAGCGTCGTCGCCGGCGGCAGCTCGTCGCGGCGCAGGTCGAGCTGCGAGCAGCTGATCGCGACCCCGTTCGCGGCCGCGTTCTCGCGCGCCGCGCTGACCGCCTCCGGGTCGTGATCGACGGCGCTGACCGGCGCAAAGCCGAGCTTTGCGGCAGCGATCGCCAGGACGCCGGAGCCGGTGCCCACATCGAGCATCGGACCGCGGGCCTCGCCGCCGGCGGCCAGCTCGACCAGCAGCCCCAGGCACAGGCGCGTCGTCGCGTGCGCGCCGGTGCCGAACGCCTGCCCCGGGTCGATCACGATGTCGATCAGGCGCGGATCGCTCGCGCGCTGATGCCACGGCGGGCGCACGTAGAGCGTGCCGGCGACCGTCACCGGCACATGGAACGAGCGCCAGCGTGTCGACCAGTCATCGGCGATCTCGGTGGTCGAGACCTCGACGATCGCGTCGCCCACGCGGGCGCTCAGCGCGTGCAGGCTGGGCAGTTCTCCGGGCGCGCCGTAGAGCACGTATTCGAGCGTGTCCTGATCGCAATCCACCTCCTCGACGCCAGCCGGGGAGAAGGCGAGCAGCGCGGCCAGCGCGCCCGCGGCATCCGCGCGGGCGACCCGCACGGCCAGCCGGATCATTGGTTGTGGTGGAAATGCAGCGAGCGACGCAGCCTCGAGAACATCGACTCGTCGGCTCGCATGTTGTCCTCGGTGATCGTCGCGCTGAGCGCCTCCAGCAGCGACCGCTGCTCGTCGCTGAGCCGCCGGGGGATCTGCACGTTGACGACGACGCGCAGGTCGCCGTGCCCGTGGCGCTGCAGCCGCGGCATCCCGGCTCCGCGCAGCGTGATGATCTCCCCCGGCTGGGTTCCGGGCGCGACGTCGACGCTCGCGCTGCCCGACAGCGTCGGGACCTCCATGCTCGCGCCGAGCGCGGCGAGCGGCGCCGGCACGTCCAGCACGGTGATCAGGTCGTCGCCCTCGCGCACGAAGCGCTCGTCCTCGCGGACCGAGATCAGCACGTAGAGGTCGCCGGCCGGCGCGCCGGCGCCGCCGACGCTGCCGCGTCCGCCGATCCGCACGCGCTGGCCGTCGGCGATGCCGGCCGGCACCTCGACGCCGACCGTGCGCGTGGCCATCAGCATGCCCTTGCCGCGGCAGTCGGCGCACGGCTGGGTGGCGATGCGCCCGTCGCCGCCGCACGCGTCGCAGGCGACGGTCCGCATGACCTGGCCGAAGGGGGTGCGTGCGACGGCCTGGCGGCGCCCCGCCCCGCCGCAGCGCTCGCAGGTCTCGATCGGCGTGCCCGGCTCGGCGCCGTTGCCGTGGCAGTGCTCGCAGCGGTCGACCGCCTCGTAGGTGACGGTGAAGACGCCGCCGGCCGCCGCCTGCGCGAGGTCGAGCTCGAGTTCGACGCCGACGTCCGCACCGGACGTCGGGCCACGGGCACCGCCGCCGAAGATCCCCCCGCCGGCGCCGAAGAACGCCTCGAAGAGGTCTCCGAGCGAACCGAACTGGTCGAAGTTCGGCTGGTAGCCCCCCGAGCGCAGGCCCTCGTGCCCGTAGCGGTCATAGGTCGCGCGCCGCTCCGGGTCCGACAGGATCTCGTAGGCCTCGGCCGCCTGCTTGAACTTCTCCTCGGCCTGCGGATCGTCGGTGTTGACGTCGGGATGCAGCTCGCGGGCCAGCGACCGAAACGCCTTCTTGATCTGCGCCTCATCGGCGCCGCGCGGCACGCCGAGCACCTCGTAGGGGTCACGAGGGGTCGCCGGGCGCGCCATCAGTAGACCTCCTGCGCGAAGCGCGAGAGCTCACGGGCGCCGGCGCGCACGATGTCGATCGCGGCGGCGTAGTCCATCTGCACCGGCCCGATCAGCGAGATCGTCCCGAGCTTTCGCCCGGCCAGCCCGTAGCCGGTCGCGACGATTGAGAGAGACCGCAGTCCGGGCACGTCGTTCTCGGCGCCGATTCGCACGAACACTCCAGGCTGGCCCAGCGCGCGCCGCAGCAGCTCGAGCAGCGCCACCCGCTGCTCCAGCAGCGCGAGCAGCTGGCCGGCCTCGGCCGGGGCGAGGAAGCGATGCGCGCCCAACAGGCGCGAGGTGCCGTCGACATACAGCACGTCCTCGCCACCGCCGGCGAGCTCGGTGAAGGCGGGCGCGAGGCGGTCGATGAACGCCCGCTCACGCGGGCTCAGCTCCGGGTCAGCGAGCCGCCCGAGCAGCATCCGCGCTCCCAGCGGCAGGCCGCCCACGCGCTCATTGAGGTACTCGCCGGCCCAGGCGATCAGGCCGGAGTCGATCGCGGACTCGAAGGCGCCGACGTACTTCGAAACCCCGCCCGAGGAGGTGATGATCACGACCATCACAACCGCCGGCTGCAGCGTCAGCACCTCGATGTGACGGATCGTGGCGCTGTCGAGCGCGGGAGCGGTCGCGACGGCCAGCAGGTTGCTGATCTCAGACAGCGTCTCGGTCGTCACCCGAAGCGCGTCGTCGAGCTCGCGGCGAACGTGCGTCAGATCGAGTGCGGCGACGGCCCCACGCTGCTCGGGCACGGCCAGCAGGCGATCGACGAGGTAGCGCTGGCCCGCGTCGGTCGGCGTCCGCCCCGCCGAGGTGTGCGGGTGCGCGAGCAGTCCGCGCGCCTCCAGTGCCGAGAGCTCGTAGCGGATCGTCGAGGGGCCGCAGTCGACGCTCGGGTCGGCGGCGAGCGTCTTTGACGCGACCGGCTGGCCGGTCGCGGCGTAGCTCTCTGCGACCTTGCGCAGGATGATCTCTTGGCGCGGGGTGAGCATCGCCATGCTCCGATTCTACGAAGCCGACGGACGCGGCTCGACGTCCCGGGTTCTCAGAGCACGAGTTCGGCCGTCGCGGCGCGAACGATCGCCCGCTCCTGCTGACGCGCGGTGACGCTGACCGTCAGGCGCTCGCCCTCGCGCGCCGTGACGGTCGAGCTGATCACGATCTCCTGCTCGGGGACCGCGACGCCGCGGAACTGGACGGCCAGCCGCCGAAGATGCTCGGGTCCCCCCAGCGCGTCGGTCTGGGCGCGCGCGAGCAACGCCATCGTGTACAGGCCGTGGAGGATTCGCCCGGGCAGCCCGACCGATTGCGCGAAGGCGTCGTCGAGGTGGATCGGGTTGAAGTCGCCGGAGGCGCCGGCGTAGCGGACGGTGGTGTAGCGGTCAGGGGTGACCCGCAGTTCCGCGAGCTCGGCGCCGGGCTCGGGCGCGCTCATTCCCTCGGCCGCACGATCTGGGTCCAGGTGCCGGTGGCGACCAGCTCGCCGCGCTGATTGACCGAGCGCGACGCGAAGGCGTAGAACGCCAGCCCCACGCGCTCGCGAATGTCGGCGACGGTCACCGCCGTCTCGATCTCGTCGCCGGCGACCACGAGCGGTCCCCACTCGAATTCCTGCCCGCCGTGCACGAGCATTTCGAAATCGATCGCGACGGCCGGGTCGTGCAGCGCCTGCCCGATCGCCGAGGCGCAGTACACGACGGCGAACATCGGCGGCGCCACGAGGTCGCCGTGGCCGGCGGCGCGGGCGGCGCGGAGATCCAGGTGCAGCGGGTTGCGCTCCCCGACGGCGCTCGCGAACTCGCGGATCTTCTCCCGCCCGACGGCGTAGGTGTGCGGCTCGAAAGCCCGGCCGAGCGCCTGCGTGTCGAGCGCCATCGGCGCGGCGCTCAGCCGCCGACCGACCAGGTGTCGCCGGCGTTCAGCACTCGCTCCAGGCCCTCGGTCCCGAAGCTCGCCCTCGCGGCGAGGAGCTCCGCCGCCAGCCCGGCGGCCGGCGCCTCGCGCGGCGCCGCGCGGAAGATCCCGATCGGCGTCGCGCCGTCCTTCAGCTCGGCGAGCCGGCTGAGCGCGAAGGCGAGGCTCGGATCCTCGCGGTGGGCGTCGTGGACGACCAGCGCGTCCTCGCCGACGTCGGCGACGGTGGCGACGGCCAGCTCGCCGCCGGCGTCGCGCACGACCCCCAGCTCGCGCTGCGCACCGAAGCGGATCGGCTCACCGTGCACCAGTGCGACGACGTTCGCGTCGCGCGTCTGCTTCTCGGTCAGCGCGTCGAAGGCGCCGTCGTTGAAGACGGGACAGTTCTGGTAGATCTCGATCAGCGCCGCACCCGGGTGCGCCGCAGCGGCGCGCAGCATCGCCGGCAGGTGCTGCTTGTCGGTGTCGAGCGTGCGCGCGACGAACGTCGCCCCGGCGCCCAGCGCGAGCGAGATCGGGTTGAACGGCGCGTCGATCGAGCCGAACGGAGTTGACTTCGTGACCTTGCCCAGCTCGCTGGTCGGCGAGGCCTGGCCCTTAGTCAGGCCGTATATCCGGTTGTTGAAGAGCAGGATCTTGACCGGCACGTCGCGGCGCAGCGCATGGATCAGGTGGTTGCCGCCGATCGACAGCGCGTCGCCGTCGCCGGAGACGATCCAGACGGCGAGGTCCGGCCGGGCGGCCGCGAGCCCGGTCGCGAGCGCCGGCGCCCGTCCGTGGATGCCGTGCATCCCGTAGGTGTTCATGTAGTAGGAGAAGCGCCCGGCGCAGCCGATGCCCGAGACGAACACGGTCCGCTCGGGCGGGATCCCCAGCTCGGGCAGGAAGCCCTGGACCGCCGCAAGGATCGCGTAGTCCCCGCAGCCGGGACACCAGCGCGTCTCGGCCGAGGACTGGAAGTCGGCCTTCGTCAGCTCGTGCGCACCGTTGACCGCTCCGACCGCGCTCATCTGATCACCCGCCGCTTCATAGCCGGTTCAGCAGCTCCCGTTCCATCTCCGCGGCCAGCAGCGGCCGGCCCTGCGTGACGGCATAGCTGTCGATCTCCCGCCCGAACTCGGCGCGCAGCACACGCACGAGCTGCCCGTCGTTCATCTCGGCGACGAGCACCCGCTTGAAGGCGCCGAGCACCTCCCCGGTGTTGGCGGGCAGCGGGTTGAGGTTGTGGAAGTGCGCGTGCGCGATCGGCCGCCCGCCGTCGCGCAGCCGCCGAACCGCGGCCCGCAGGGTGCCCCAGCTGGAGCCCCAGCCGATCACGAGCAGCTCGGCGTCGGCGTCGGCGTCGACGATCAGCGGAGGGACCTCGATGCCGGCGATCCGCTCGCGCCGCTGGTCGGTCATGAACTGGTGGTTCGCCGGCTCGTAGGAGATCCCGCCACCGGGCTGGGACTTCTCGATCCCGCCGATCCGATGCTCGAGTCCCGGCGTCCCCGGCACCGCCCACGGCCGCGCCCCGTCGGCGTTGCGCGCGTAGGCCTCGAACGGCTGCCCGTTCGCGGACGCGAACGCCGGGTCGATCTTCGGCAGCGTCGCCACGTCGGGGATCCGCCACGGCTCCGAGGAGTTCGCAAGAAACAGGTCGCTCAGCAGGATCACCGGCGTGCGGTAGCGCACCGCAATCCGCACCGCCTCAAGCGCGGCGTCGAAGCATCCCGCAGGCGTGCACGCGCAGACGATTGGCAGCGGCGACTCGCCGTGACGTCCGTAGAGCGCCATCAGCAGGTCGGACTGCTCGGTCTTCGTCGGCATGCCCGTCGAGGGGCCGGCCCGCTGCACATCGATGATCACCATCGGCAGCTCCAGCATCACCGCCAGCCCGATCGTCTCGGCCTTCAGGTCCATCCCGGGCCCGCTCGTCGCCGTGACGCCGAGCGCGCCCCCGAACGCGGCGCCGAGCGCCATCCCCGCGGCAGCGATCTCGTCCTCGGCCTGGATCGTTCGCACGCCCGCGTCGCGGTGGCGCGCAAGCTCGTGCAGGAGCTCCGACGCCGGCGTGATCGGGTAGGAGGCGAACACCAGCTGCAGGCCGCTGCGCACGCTCGCCGCGACCAGGCCGAGCGAGGTGGCGGTGGTCCCGTTGACCGTGCGGTAGGTCCCCGGCGCCATGTCGTGGGCGGCCGGCACGCGGAACTGGACGTCGATCAGCTCGGTCGTCTCGCCGAACGCCCAGCCGGCGCGGAACGCCGCCAGGTTGGCCTCCAGCACCGGCTTGCGGCCGGCGAAGCGCTTCTCGATCCAGCCCTCGGTGACCGCGGTGGGGCGGTCGTAGAGCCAGGAGACGAGGCCGAGCGCGAACAGGTTCTTGGCTCTCAGGGCGTCGCGCGCCGAGACGTCGGCCATCCCCTCGACGGCGCGCTGGCTGAGCGTGTTCATCGGGATCCGCCGCACCACGAATGCCTCCAGCGAGCCGTCGTCGAGCGGGTTGCCCTCGTAGCCGGCCTTCTGCAGGTTGCGCGTCGTGAAGGCGTCCTCGTTGGCGATGATCGTCGCGCCGCGCTCGAGGTCGCCGATGTTCGCCTTCAGCGCGGCCGGGTTCATCGCGATCAGCACGTTGGGCGTGTCGCCCGGCGTGACGATGTCGCGCGAGGCGAAGTGGATCTGGAAGCTCGACACGCCGGCGAGCGTGCCGGCCGGCGCGCGGATCTCGGCCGGGAAGTTCGGCAGCGTGGCGAGGTCGTTGCCGAGCGTCGCCGTCGCGTCCGTGAAACGGCCGCCGACGAGCTGCATGCCGTCGCCGGAATCCCCGGCGAAACGCACGATGACCCGCTCCCGCTCCTGTACACCCTTCGCTACAACGCTCACGCTCTCGACCCGTCCGTGTCCATGCGGCAGTCCAGCTGCCCGTCCACCCTTGTGATGAAGGGTACACGGCGCCTCGGCGGCGTGGCGGAGCCAGATCCCCCGGCGCGACGCCGCGATCGCGGGCGTCGCCGCGGGCGACCGGTCGGCGCACCCGCGGCGGGCCCAGCTATTCAGAACGCGATCGCCTCCGCCGGCGCGGGCTCCTCGTCCTCCTGCTGCTCGGCGGGCTGACGCGCCGCGAGGAACTGCACGCTGTCCGCGTGGATCCCCACGGCCTGGCGCTGCTCCCCTGCCGGCGTCGTCCAGTCGTGCCACTCCAGCCGTCCATCGATCGCCACCGGGCGGCCCTTCGCGAGGAAGCGCGCGCACGCCTCGCCGCTGGGCCCGAAGACCGACACGTCGAAGTAGTTCGGCCGCTCGTCCAGCTCGCCCGTGTCCTTGTTGCGCCAGCTGGTGTTGCAGGCGATGCGCATGCGGCAGACGCTCGTGCCGCCGGCCGTCGATCGCAGCTCCGGGTCGCGCGTGAGGTTGCCGACGAGCACAACTCGATTTATCGTTGCCAAGAGATCCTCCTGTCGGTTTTGTGCAAGGCCCGGCGACGCTACGGCGCACTTGGGATGGAACTCGCGACTCGAAGCCGTGCCGCCTCACCGGCCGCCTCGAGCGCGGCGACGACGACGCGCTCCCCGGCGCTCTCGCCGGCGATCGCCCGTGCAAGCGCCCGCGCCGGTGCCGGCGTCGCGTAGTAGACGACGCCGGCGACGAGCCGGCTGCGAGCCCAGCCGCGCACGATCGTCGCGAGGCGGACCGGCGCCTTGACGGTCAGCTCGACCTCGATCGCGAGCGGCAGGCCCTCGCCCCAGCAGACGAGGTCCGGACGGTGCAGCGCGACCGTGCCGTCGCGCGCCAGGCCGACCTCGGCGCTGGCCAGCGGCCGGCCCTCGAGCCGCTCCCAGGCCCGCAGCTCGCGCTCGCCGCCGATCGTCAGGGCCGCCCCCCGCTCCAGCGCCGCCGCGACCCGCGCGACGGCCAGCAGGTGCGCGAAGCAGGGCGCGCTGACGGCGACCGGCTCGAGCTCGGGGCGACCTGCGGCACGCAACCCGCGGCGGGTCAGCGTGTGGAGCGCCGGTGATCCGTGCAGCAGACGCGCCGAGCGCACCGCGCCGCCGCGCTCGAGCGCCGCAAGCCTGGCCGCCGTGGCGCGCACCGACAGTCCGCTGGCGCCCGCCAGCTCGACGACGGAGCCCGCACCGATCCGCGCCAGCCAGTCGAGGATCGCCGCCGTAGCGCCCTCGCCGGCCGCCGGCGTCGCCGTGTGTGTGTCGTTGATGCTCATCGCTTGTGCTCCTTTCTGAATTCACGGGTGCAGGATCCGGGCGACGGCGCAGCGGCCGGCGCTCGACACGCTGATCGCGGCGCAACCGCATCCGAGGGTGCGAATGTCGTCGGGGTGGATGGCGAACTCGCGCGAACGGCTGCGCGAGCTGCGCCCGGTCGGGACGGCGTGTTCCAGCTGCTCGGTCGAGCTCCAGGCCTGCCTCGTGCCGGCGATCCGGGCGATCAGATCCGCCGAGTCGGGAACGCTCTGGCGGTGCGCCACGACCGTCTCGACGTTGCCGAGCACCTGCTCGAGCAGTTCGGGCGCCGCCGAGCGCAGGTCCGCGACCTCCTGGGTCGCGACGAGCAGGCTGAACCCAGCGGCGCGCGCCCGGCCGAAGAGCCGCGCGACACCGTCCGGCGCGATCGCCGAGAACTCGTCGATCGCCACGAGCGTCGGCGTCGGCGCCGACTGGCAGCTCGCGGCGACGGTCAGTAGGTCTGAGACGATCGCCGCCGCCAGCATTCGCGAGAGCAGCGGCAGCCGGTCGGCCTCGAGGCAGAAGTAGCTGACCGACCGCGCCGCCACCGCGTCCAGCAGGTCGAGCTCCGCAACACCCTCGGCCGGCGCGAGCCAGCGCCCGACCTCCGACTCGGCGAGGATCGCGAGCCGGTCGCGCGTGCCGTGCAGACCGCTGCGCTGGCGTGCATCCAGCGAGTCGAGGTAGTCGAACAGCAGCCGGGCCTGGACCTCGTCGCCGATTGAGCGCGCGAGCAGCTCGAGCCGCCGCGGATCCATCAGCTCGACCAGCCGCGCCGGCGTCGCCGTCTGCCCGGCTGCCATCAGCGCCCGCACGGCGTGGGCGAGGTAGCGCTGCGCCTGGCGCAGGTAGTGGGGCTCGGTGAAGCGCTCGCCGGCGAGCGCCTTATCGGCGATCTCACCAGCGCTGCCGTGCCCGTAGGGGTTGTAGGTGGTGGGGCCCGTCGGCGTCCACTCCACGAACGCGCGACCGGCCGCCGCAGCAGCGGCGCGCGCGTGCTCACGCAGCAACGCGTCGCCCTTGGGGTCGATGATCACCGCCCCGTGGCCGGCCTCGATCGCGCGTCTGACGATCAGTGTCTCGGTCACGGTCTTGCCCGACCCGGTCGCCCCGACGATCAACGTGTGGCTGCCGCTCACGTCCCCGAGCGGGATCACGACGGCCCGCCGGCTCGCGTCGGAGCCGATCACGATCGAGCGCCGCGGCACCCGCTGCCGCGGACCGCGCCGCCAGGCGATCACCGCGGCAACGGCACAGCCGGCGGCTGCACGGACAGAAAACGGCAGCACCAGCAGCGCCAGCCCGAGCCCGGCACTCCAGGCGACACGGGTGAGGCGCAGATACGCGAGAACCGCGAGCCCGAATACGGGCACGCTCCAGTAGGTGAGCACGATGGCTCCTCCCTTTCTCTTATGGGGGCGGCTTCGCCGCCCGGATGGATTTGTCGGCGTGGAGCCCACGCCTGGGGAAAGCTCAGGCCGGCAGGCCGGCGCGATGACCGACGGCGCCGCCGCTGCACGGCGGCGTCCGACACGTGGGTGGCCGGCGCCGCGCACCGGCGACGACCGCCGTCGCGACGGCGGGATTCGCACCCGCTCGCGCGGGGTCGCGCAGACAGGCGGTGGCGGTCACCGGACCCGCCGGATCGCGCAGCCGCCGGCTGGCTAAGGCAGCTCGACCTCGCGCGGCGCGATGCCGAGCCCCTCGCGCGCGATCAGCGCGAGCGTGTCGCTGTGCACCCACGGGTTGGGGCGCGCGCCTGGGCTCGACGGCAGCAGGCCGACACGCCGCGCGAGCCAGCTCGTCTCGCCGGAGCCGTTGCCGCGGCGGTCGTGCTTGACGCGCCCGCAGGAGATGGCGATCGCGCTGAAGCTCCTACCCTGCTCGCGCACCGCCTCCAGCACCGCCTCGCGCAGCCTGCGGTTCAGCACGATCGGGCTCGCATCGATCCGCCGCAGCTCGACTGAGAGGGCGGAGACGGACAGGCGGCGATCGCGCCGGTAGCGCGAGATGGCCGCGCGGGTGATCGCGCAGACCGGCTCGTAGGCCTCGAGCGCGCCGACCACGTCGCGCGCGCTGAGCATCACGGAGCCGCTCCGCCCACCGGACTCGCGGTGCCAGCGAAGCTCCGGCGGCGATCCGCTCGCGCGCAGGAAGTAGCGCCGCCCGAGCGCGTCCGTCAGCACCTCGGGGCGAAATCGCTCGCTCGCCGCGGAGGCGTGCTCACCCTCACCCGGCGCTCCGAAATCGCCGGCCTCAAGGCGCCGCGCGCCGCGGCTTGAGTCGGCGAGGAACTCGCGGCAGACGAGCCAGGCGTTCGCGTCGGGCTCGTCGCTTGCCAGATGCGCGAGCAGCCGCGGGTCGGCGCCGTCGCCCTCGCGGCGATCGACGAGCAGCCGCGAGCCGGCGGCACCGGCGAGGATGACCAGCTCGCGCGGACCTTCGTCGACCAGGTAGCGGCCGCAGACGGTTGTGCTCATCGCGTTTCTCCTCCAGTCGCGTCCACTGCGTTCGTGCTGCCTTTGACCGACGGGCGCGTGCGGAAAGGACCACGCCGGGCCCGAGCGCGCGGCAAGGTCACGCGCGAGCGGATCGCAGTGCGATGGGGCTGCGCTGGAGGGAGGTGTCGTGGAGGGGATCGGGCGGACTGGACCGCCTTGCGAGGAAGGGTGGCGCGGGTGCGAGCGGAGCGGGAAGGGCCGTCTTGCGAGAAGGGGTGAAGCTGGCGTGAGGGAGTGAGACGGACTGCTGCGGAAGCGAGGCTGCGGTGGGAGCGGAGAGACGGTGTGCAGGCGAGCTGTTGGTCTGAAACGCAGCGGGCGGCGTTGAGCCGCGGTCGGGCTTGCCGATAGCGGGGTGAGCGAGGGAGGCGTGAGCGGGATTGGAAGAGGTGTGAGGGAAGGAGCGAGCGACGCTAGCGAGGCGGGGGGTCTGCGCGGAGGCGTCGGCGAGCGCGGCTGCGCTCAGCGCCAGGGCGGCTTCGCGCAGGCGGGGTCGGCCGCCGGGGGCAACTGCGCGAACTCGACCCGCAACGGCTCGCAGGGCTGGCCGCCGCGAAGGGAGGGCGGCAGCCCCGGCACCCGCCACGCGGTCACCAGGCCCTGGTGCAGATCCTCCTCCGCGGCGAAATGGATTCCGGCGCGCCCGCCACGCTGCCAGTCGGCGGGATCCACGCCGATCTGCGCCAGGCAGGCCGAGAGGGCGCCATCGGCAGAGCGGGCGCGCGCAAGCGCCCGCTCTCGATCCGAGCAGATGACCACCACCGCCGGCGGCCCGCCCGCGCGACGGTAGCGCTCGACCGAGCGCCACCAGCCGCTGAGCAGATGGTCGTAGGCCTCGAGCCAAGCGGGTCGCTCGCCCCCGTCAGCCACGAGAAGCAGATCGCGCGCAGTCGCGGCACCGGCGGCGCTCCTCAGGCTGGCGACCGCGCGGGGGCGCACGCCCTCGAAGCGCTCGGCCGGCGCCCGCGAGCCGTCGGGCGCCGTGGCGAGGAAGTCCCGCACGCGCAGTCCGCCGCTCAGCGCCAGCGCGGCGGGCTCACGCACGCCGGGCGCGATCGCCGCTCGGCCGGGGCCCAGGACCTCCACCAAAGCCTCGCCGGCCCGCGCCTCGAGCGCGAGCAGCCAGCCGACGATGTGCACATCGGCGCGCAGACCGTCCATCGCACCCTCGCCCAGCTCGGGCGCGCGCCGCGCCTCCAGGCCGAGCCGCGCCAGCGCCGCTTCGGTGACGGCGCAGCAGAGCGGGGTGCCGCCACCGTCGTCGCGGTGCAGCTGGAAGCGCGCCAGCAGCCCCGCATCGGCGAGGCGTTTGAGCTGGCGCTGGGTGACGCTCAGCGAACGCGTCGCATTGAAACGGCGGTGGATCTGGCTGCTGAGCGCGCACCGCGCCGCCGCAAGCCAGGCGAGCAGCTCGCGGTCCGCGGCACCAAGACGCGCGGGACGGCTCGGCGCCGGCGCGGTGAGCATGCGCACGCGCCCCGCGCCGTCCAGGGCCAGCAGCTCGACGTAGCTCGGTGGGCGTTGCCGCGTGCGCTCTTGCGCCACTTCGCCGGCGTCCTGCAACGCGGCGTCCGGAGGCGACGGCCGGGCGACTGCGGCCGCCGACGCGCTGTCGGGGGGCGACCGCAGGGCGACTGCGGCCGCCGGCGCGGCGTCAGGGGCCGACCGCCTCGCGACCGCGGCCGCCGGACGCGCGAACGGGTCCGGCGGCGGCGAGGGATCGCGCAGTTCGCGGCCGCCGCGACGGCGCTGGGCGCGCACGTGCCAGTCGATCCGCTCGCGGTCGAGCGCGAGCGGCATCGTCCTCGCGATGAACGGCCGTTCACGCCCGCCGGGGGTGGTCCAGCTGGCCAGCGCCGTGTGGCGCGGGAGGTGAAGGCGGACGTCCGGTGAGAAGAGTCTCGCCAGCTGCTCGTCACCGCCGCGAATCTGGTCGGAGAACTCCGCCATCAGCAGGGCGGAGGCGTTGCGGGCGTCGGCCGCCGAGGCTGTGGCGAAGAGGACGCGGTGCGCGAACAGCGCATCAAGCTGCTCGCGAAGCTCGGGCTCCCACTGTGCATCGGTCTGCCAGCAGGCCACCGTCTCCAGACCGGCCGAGCGCTTCAGCGCGAGCGTCTGCGCGAACGCCGCGTTGATCGCCAGCGGCGCCTCGTCGATCTTCAACGCCACCGCCCGGCGCTCGTGGCCGCCGCGGCGGTCCTGCACGCGGCTGAGAGCGGCGTCCAGCATCCCGAGCAGCAGCTGCATCAGCACCGCGACGTTGCCGGCCCCGATCTCACCGAGCGCGCCCCGCACGACGAGAACCTCGCCCCGGTCGATCAACCGGTCGAAGTCGATCCGCAGCGAGTCGTTCAGCAGGACTCGCTTGACCGCCGGCGAGTTCAGCACGCGCGCCAGCTTGTTCGCCGGCGCGTCCAGCTTCGCCGTCGTGGTCGCCCGCGCATCGGCGAGCTGCGCCGGAAGCTCGTGAGCGAGGAAGGTGGCCAGCTCGGCATACGCCGGAAGCTCGATCAGCCGCTCCGCGACCTGCGCGCGGAAGACTCCGCCCGCCTCCCCCACCTCAAGCAGTCGCGCAACGTCCCACAGCGTCGCGGTGGGCTCGCACGCGAGCACCGCGATCACCGCGTTGCGCAGATAGCGGTCGGAGCTGCCACGAACCTCGCCGTCGCCGAACAGGCCCCGCAGCGCGGCGACGACCTGATCGGCGATCGCATCGGGCGGCGCGTCCACGGCGAGCGGGTTGAAGCCAGCGCACGGCGCCGCCATGTCGAGCAGCGTGCAGACGCGCGTGCGCGGGACGACGCTGAGTACGGCTTCCGCGGCGTCGCCCTTGGGGTCGAGCACGATCACGGCGCAGTCCTCCCGCCGCAGATCCGCGCGTGCGCTCGCGACGAGCAGCGAGGTCTTGCCCTGGTCGACGGCGCCGACGACGGCGGTGTGTTGCCGGCGCTGCTGCGGATCGATCGCGACCGGGCCGTGCTCGTCGCGCAACAGGCCAGCGCCGTCGCGGGGGCGAAGGATCCCCGGTGGCGCCGGCGCCAGCGGGACCGCCCGGCGCACGTAGGGCAGCGCGCCGAACTCGGGCGCGGGCAGTGACCACAGCGCGGCGAGCTCGGCCGGGCGATAGAGGCGCAGCGGGGAGCGGCGGACGCGCAGCTGTTCGCCGCGCGCACCGCGACGGATCACGAGCCGCGTGCTCGCCCCGCACAGGCTGCTGGCGATCGCGCGGGCGCCGGCGGCGTCGCGGGCGAGCACGAGCGGGAGCGCCCACAGCAGCGGCCCGGTCTCCTGCTCGGCCGAGGAGCACAGACGCTCGACGCCGCCGCCGGCCGGCCTCAGGATCAGCCGTAGCGTCGCCGGCGCGCCGGCGGCGGCCATCGCCCGCAGGAGCGGCTCGATCCGCAGCTCGGGCTCGACCGGCGCCTGCGCCGCCTGCGGCGGGCTGCGGCGCGCGAGCGCCAGCGCATACGGCGGCTCGCTCGGCGCACTGCGAAGCGTGCGCAGGCGCACGTTCGGATAGCTGGAGCGAAGGGCCGCCTGCACCTGGCGCGGCAGTGCCGCCGGGCAGAGGACAGCGAACCAGACGAGCGGCGCCCCGCCGGCCCGCCGGTCCAGATGAACCTCGAGCGCGAGCGTCCGGCGCGGCCCGAGCAGCGCGTGCAGGGCCGCGAAGGTCGCGCTGAGGGACTCGCCGCCCGCGCGGTCGTTGCGGTAGGGCTCGATCAGCAGGCGAACCGGCGGCCGCGCTCGCACGCGCCAGCGCAGCACCGCGAGCGCGGCGCCGGCCGCTCCCGCCACAACCACGCCAGCCGCCGCTCCCATGCGCGATCCCTTCCGCTCCCGCGCATGATCCGACGCGCGTCTCCCGGACGGGACCGCGCGAGCGTCAGGCGCGGGACGCGGCCGCGCGGGCGCGGTCGCGGTAGAGGCGGTACTCGCTGCGGTCGGGGCGCAGGCAGGCGGCGATCGCGAGCGGCCCGCAGGCCTCGCGGTGGCGTCCGAGCAGCTGGAGTGAGCGGCCGAGGCAGAAGTGGGCGTAGTCGTCGGTCGGCGCGGAGTGCGCGAGTGCGCCGAACTCCTCGGCCGCCTCGCGGTAGCGCTGGCTGCGGAACAGTGCGCGGCCGAGCGCCTCGCGGATCGAGGCCTTGTCGGGCTCGAGCGTGCGCGCGCGCTGGAGCGGCACCGCGGCCGCGGCGAAGTCGCCGCGCTCGAGCAGTGAGACGCCGCGCTGGTAGAGCTCGTAGACCTCGCTGGTGCTTTCAGTCTCGGTCATCGTCACATCACGATACCCAGTGGGCGCCTCGGGCTAGGTCAGGATCAGCGGGCGGCCGAAGGCTCGTTGGAAGAGGTCCGACTGGCGTTCGGCGCCCCAGCGCGCGAGCGCGGCGTCGCCGTCGACGTCGAGCTGCAGCTCGAGGCGATCGTCTCGCCGGCTCAGCCGGGCGCCGACGACGGTGCCGTCGCGGCCGCGGTCGAGGTGCTCGGCGAGGCGCAGCAGCGCCGCGAGGCGGGTGAGCAGGCGGCGGTCGCTGGGGCGGCAGAGCGGTTCGAGCTCGCCGAGCTCGGGCGTGCCCTTGCGGTGGTAGCGCACGATCTGCGCAATCAGCGCCAGCTCGCGCTGGCTGAAGCCGGGCAGCCCGGCGGCGAGGATCAGATAGCGCGAGTGCTTGTGGTGGTCGTCGTAGTCGACCGACACGCCGATGTCGTGCAGCATGCTCGCGGCCCACAGCAGCTGGGCGACGTCCAACCCTCCAGCGGGCGGGAGCCCGCCATTGAGAGAATCAAGCAGTTGGCCGGCCAGCGCTGCGACGTGCGTGCAGTGGACGAGATCGGACTGGTACTGGGTGGCGAGGTTGTGCACGCTGGCGACGCGGACATCGTCGAAGAGCTCCGCCGGGGCCAGGTAGTTTGAGAAGAAGACGCCCTCGCGCAGGCCCGAATGGGTGACCTCCATGCGCGCCGCTCCGATCGCCTCGATCGCCGCTGAAATCACGATCGCGCCGGCGAGGATCAGTCCCGCACGACCCGGCTTGATTCCCTCGATCTCGGCACGCCGAGCGGCGGGACGTGCGGCCAGTGCCCTGATCAGCTCGGCGAGCGCGTCACGCTCGATGAAAGCCCCCTGGACGCCGATCGACGGCAAGCCGGCCGTGGCCGCCAGCGCTGCGGCGAGGTTGCGCACCGTGCCACCGATGCCCACCAGCGCGCCGGGCGCCTGCCGGAGCCACGGCACGGCGGCGAGCTCGGCGAGGACGTGCGCGCGCAGCGCCTGGCGCTGGCGGTCGACCGAGCCCTTGGCGGCGAAGAAGCGCTCGGTCATGCGAACGGTGCCGAGCGGCCAGGACGCGCTCTGCAGCTCGCGGCGCTCGCCGACGGCGACGATCTGCAGGCTCCCGCCGCCGAGGTCCAGGACGGCGCCGTCGCGCAGGCTCGTCGAGTTGACCGCGGCCAGGTAGCCGTAGTGCGCCTCCTCCGCCGCGCTCAGCACGCGCACCGGGAAGCCAGTGGCCGCGCGCACGCGTTCGAGCAGATCTGCGCCGTTGGCGGCGTCGCGGATCGCGCTGGTCGCAACCGCGTGCACCTCCTCGCGGGCGATGCCGCTGGCCGCGCAGAAGTGGGCGTACACCTCCATCGCCTCGATCGCCGTCTCGATGCGCTCCTCCGCCAGCCGCCCGCTCGAGAGCAGGCCGGCGCCCAGGCGAACGGTGTCGTAGATCTCGTCCGTGCGCCGCCACCAGCTGCCGGGCTCGAAGCTGTAGGCAACCAGCCGAAAGGAATTCGACCCCATGTCGATGACCACGGTGCGCCGGGCGGGCCTGGGCTCCATAGCATCCAGCGTAGTGGCGCGGGCGGCCGCACCGAGATACCTCACCGAGTTTGTGCCCTTTGTATGATCGGTGCCATGACGGGCCTCTTCTCCTTCCCCAACCCGGTCAACGAGAAGGCGGCGCGGGTCGTGGCCGGCGGCGTCTTCGTGCTCTCGATCGTGACGCTCGCGACCGGCGCCTACTGGATCGCGGCGGTGATGGCCTACGGCTTCGTCGCCCGCGTGGCGAGCGGCCCGGCGCTCAGCCCGCTCGGTCAGCTGGCGACCCGCCTGGTCGCGCCGCGCCTCGGCGACCCCAAGCCGGTGGCCGGGCCGCCGAAGCGATTCGCGCAGGCGATCGGCGCGACGATGACGATCGCAATCGCGCTGGTCGCGCTGGTTGCCGGCAACCACACGATCGCCGACGTGCTGCTCGTCGGGATGATCCTCGCGAGCGGCCTCGAGTCGATCTTTGCCTTCTGCGTCGGCTGCCGGCTGTTCACGCTGTTGATGCGGGCCGGACTGATCCCGGAGTCGGTCTGCCTGGAGTGCGCCGATATCGGCGCACGGCGGCGGGCCACCGCGGCCGGCTGAGAGGGGTCTCGGCGGGCTGCGCGCTGAACAGCGCGCAGCGAGGCGAGTGTGGCGGCGTCGGTCGTGGCGTGGGGCCCGTCAGGTCGCGGGACCGGGGGCCGGCGGTGGCCGGCGCTGGATCGTGATGAACCAGATGAGCCCGATCAGCGTGAAGACCGACGCCACGTAGAGGTTCAGGCGCAGGCCGAAGAGATAGTGCGAGGGATCGATCCTCAGCGTCTCCTCCCAGATGCGAAACCCGCTGTATCCCGTGACGTAGAGCGCGAACAGGCCGGGCGGTCGGATCTTGCCTGTACGCCCGAGCCAGATCAGGAAGGCCGCGAGCGCGAGGTTGAAGATCATCTCGTAGAGGAAGGTGGGCTGGAAGGTGCTGTAGCTCAGATAGCCGGCCGGACGGTGCGCCGGCGAGATCTGCAGCGCCCAGGGCAGGTTCGTCGGGCCGCCGAAGAGCTCCTGGTTGAAGTAGTTGCCGATCCGCCCGATCGCCTGCGCGACCAGCAGGCCGGGTGCCCCGGCGTCCATGAAGAGCGTCAGGCTCGCTCCGGCGCGGCGGATCCGCCACAGCCCGACGAGCGTGCCGAGCGCGATGCCGCCCCAGATGCCCAGCCCGCCCTTCCAGATCGCGAAGGGCCCCCACCAGTGCGGCGGAACCTGGTTCCAGCTGGTCGCGAGGAAATACAGGCGCCCGCCGATGACGCCGGCCGGGAAGCCCCAGAGCGCCACGTCATAGACCAGCTCGCGGTCGCCGCCCTTCGCCTCCCAGCGCCGCCGCGTGAGCATCACCGCTGCGGTCACGGCGACGACGTAGGCAAGCCCGTAGGCGTGGATGAAGAGGGGCCCGATGTGGAAGCCGTTGACCGACGGGCTGGGAATCGAGGAGAGCACTCGCCGCAGCCTATTGGGAGATGGCGGCGCGATCGCGAGCGCGCGCCGGCTTGGCGCTCACGGCGTTTGGGCGGCGGCGCGGGGCTGCCGCGGCCGGACCGCGCGGGCGAGGCGGCGAGCGCTCAGGCCGCGGCGGCGAGTGCTCAGGCCGCAGCGGCGAGCGGCGGCTGGTTCTTGGTCAGGTAGTCGGCGCTGATCTCGACCAGGATTGCGAGCATCGCCTCGGCCGCGAGCGAGCGCATGTCCCGCGAGAGCGTCGTGGCGACGACACGGCGGATCGGCGGGCGACCCGCGAGCGCCCGCACAACGACGTCGTCGCGAACGCCGTGCAACGCGAGTTGGGGAATCAGCGCGATCCCCACACCGGCGGCGATGAAGCCCTGGATCGCCGAGTAGTCGTCGTTCTCGAACGCCAGGCGCGGCTCGAAACCCGCGTCGTGACAGGCGCGCAGGAAGACAGCCGCGTCACAGCAGGAGGGACCCCCGTGCATCCAGGTCTCCCCCGCCAGTTCGGTCAGCCTCAGGGTCCGCTTGCCTGCGAGCCGGTGGCCCGCCGGCAGCACGGCGAACATCGGGTCGTCGAGCAGATGGACGCGCTCGAGCAGGGCGTCGCGCCCCGGCGGGCCGAAGCCCGACTCGACCAGCAGGGCGATGTCGACCTCGCCGGCCTTCACGCGATCGACGGCGCTCGGCATCACCTCGACGGACAGCGATATGTCGACGCCGGGGTTGGCGCGTCGGAAGGCCGCCGTGGCAACCGGGATCAGCGACGCGCCGCCGGTCGGGAAGGAGGAAAGCCGGATCTGGCCGCCGCGCAACTCGCGGATCGCCTCAAGCTCGGCCTCGGCGTCGGCAAGACGAGCGAGGATCGCGTCGGCGTGCCCGACCAGCGCGCGGCCGGCGTCGGTCAGTCGCACGCCGCGCGAGGTGCGATCGACGAGCTTTGCTCCGGCCTGGCGCTCGAGCGCGGCTATCTGTTGGGAGATCGCGGGCTGGGTGTAGCTCAGCGCGATGGCGGCAGAGGAGAACGAGCCGCGTTCGGCGACCTCCTTCAGAACCCTCAGCTGCTTCACGTCGAGCATAAGCCGATCTTATCAGTGGTGCAAAGGAACCGCTATTTGAACTTATGGCCTGCAACCGCCAGACTGGAGGCATGGATTTCGAAGCGATCACCCTCCGCCGCGCCCAGGGTGGCGATGGCGGCGCGCTCGAGCGGCTCGCAGAGCTCGACTCGACGCCGCTGCCCGACGACGAGTTCCTGGTCGGCGAGGTGTCCGGGGTGCCGTGGGCCGCGATCGGCATCAACACCGGGGTGCTCGTGGCCGATCCCTATCGGCCGACGGCGGAACTGGCTGGCCTGCTTCGCCTGCGCGCCCAGATCGCGCCGGCGCCGGCGCGCTCGTGGCGCCGGCGCGGGGTGGTTGCGCGTGGCGGCCCGGCCGCCGTGCGTGTCAGGGCCGCCGCGCGACACTGAGTCCGCGAGTCCGCGCGGGGCACGCCGCCTCAGGGCTTCTCGCGCTCAGTCGCCGCCGTTTGGTGCATGCGGGCGCGGTGGCCGGGTGGTCCACAGCAGGCGCCCGAAGGTTGCGATCAGGAACGCCTCGCACACGCCCGTCAGCAGCCAGTGCTGCTTCAGGCCGTCGATGCCGCCGCTGAGCGCCACGACGAGCACGAGGAGCGCCACGGCCGTGGCCAGCACCGCCGCGATCAGCCGCCGCCGCCGGCGCCCCGATGGCCGCGGCGGCAGCGTGAACCCCGGGTCCGGGTCGGACGCGGCGCCGGCCTGCGCCCGAGCGTAGAACGCGATCGCGTCGGCGCCGAGCTTCTTGGTCGCGCGGGCCGAGGAGATCGCGCAGGCCGGCATCCCGACGACCGGCACAAAGTAGCTGGCCCACTGGCAGACCGTGACGATCGCGTCGATCGGATGCCCGCCCTTGAGGCGGCGCAGCTTCAGGCCGAGCATCGCCGGCAGCTGCCGCAGCGACTGGGTCAGCACCCGGCGCAGGGGCGGCCGGGCCGCCCTGGCGGACGGCAAGCGGGCCGCGCGGAGCGCTTCGGTGGCGTCCTCGAGCGACTTCGCACGGCCCTTCAGCACGAGCACCTCGGCGGCGCGGGCCGGGTCGGCCGGATCACGGTCGAAGAGCGCGGCAATCTGCAATACGAGGACCACCTGGTGGCAGAAGATCGAGATCACCGCCGCCGGCATGCCGAGATAGAACGAGCTTCCACAGACCGCGCCGTCGCTGCGCGCGACCCGGGCGGCACGACGCACGACGCGCTTGGATCGCTGCTCCGCGCTCACCCCCCGGTCGCGCAGCGCACCCGCTCGCCAGCGCGCGACGTGCGTCGCGAACTCGGTCATCGTGTAGAGAACGGCTAACTCCGACGCGTGCGCCGGATCGTTGCGCACCGCCCACAGGAAGCTCTCCGGCGTGTCGGTCGCCTGGTTGCGCACGGCGGCATTCTGGCAACGCAGCCGCGAGTGGGCGTGCCGTGGCGGGTGGCGGTCTCGCCGGGTCGCGTGCCGTTGCGCGCTGTCGCGGGCCCGTGCGCGGTGTCGCGGGCGCGCGCGGCGGTGTCGTCGCGACGCTAACTCGCGCCGTCGATCTCCTCGTAGGTGATCTCTGCATACGGGGTCGCGCGGTCGCGGTCGAACATGTACTTGCCCGAGTGGCCCACATGCACCCCGTCGTAGAAGACGTCGCCGTCCTCGCGGATCGCCCAGCCGAGCGCCGGCACCTCCTCGCCCTCGTGAACCCGGGTCAGGTAGGCCGGATTGCTGAAACTCTGTATTCGCAGTTCGCCCATGGCCGGCATCTTCGCGCGTCGAGCGCGATCGCGTCGGCTGGATCCACGGCAGAAGGGCATCGTCTGAGGTGAGCGCCGCGGGAGAACGCTGGAGGCGAACACCTCACCGTCATACTGGGACCTCGTGTGGGTGCACAGGCGACGCCATCCGCGCGCCGGTGGCGGCTCGGACACCGGCCGGCCGGGTGCCGTCCAGCCCGCCGCCGGCCGACCGGCGCGGGGGTCGATCACCTGGCCGGCGCTGGCGATGATGACCGTGGGATCGGTCGGCTACCTGGGGTCGGCGCCGGCGACCGCCGTGCTCGGGCTCGCCTCCGTCTTCCTCTACGTCCTACCGGCCTTCGTGTTCTTGGTGCCCGTGTCACTCGTGGCTGCAGAACTGGCCTCCGGGTGGCCGGACGGCGTCTTCAACTGGGTCCGGGAGGGCCTCTCGGCTCCGATGGGCTTGCTCGCGGTGTGGTGCCAGTTTGCCCAGACGATCTTCTACTACCCGGCGCTGCTCGCCTACGTCGGCAGCACGCTCGCCTACGTGATCGATCAGCGCCTGGCCAG
>JBEKNK010000037.1:0-24907 GCA_049522915.1 Solirubrobacteraceae bacterium
ATTCCTACCCGATCAAGTTGGAGGCTTCGGCGGCGAGTGTTTGCCCGGACCGCTACGACGATTACCGGCGGGCAACCGTCACCTTCACCGCCGCGCGCCCGCCGGGCCAGAAGAGCGCTCGCGAGGCGCTGTCGCTCTCGTGTCCGCTGCCGGGTTAGCGGGCCGCGCCCCGGCCACGCGCTTGCTCGGCGCGGTCGTGGCCGCGGCGCTCCTGGCCGCGACTCCGGCGCTGGGCGCTGCCGCCGCGCGCCGCGTCGTCGGCAACTGCGACCGCTCGCAGGTTCGCCCCGCGACGATCTGGATCTCCTGCAACGACCCGAGCTTCGCCTTCACGCGCCTGCGCTGGAGCTCCTTTGGCGGACCGGCGGCGCGCGCCGCCGGCTTGATGCGGTTGGAGAGCTGCCCCTCCGCCTGTAACGCCGGCAGCGTGCGTCGCTACCCTGTCGGACTCGTCTTCTCGAGTGCCGCGCGCTGTCCGGACGGCCACGACGACTACCGGACGGTCGCGGTGTCATTCAGCACTTCGGCGCGCCCGCCCGGCAGTCCCGCGAAACCAACTCCACTGGCCCTCTTCTGTCCACTGACCGACTAGATCCCGCGCCCGGCGGGCGCGACCACGACGCCGAGCGTCGCGAGAGCCTCGAGCGCTGGGAGGCCGCGGCGCCCGGCTGGGCGCGCCAGCGCGACGCCTGGGGTGAGACAACGGCCGCGGTGTCGGCGTGGATGCTCGCCGCGGCGGAGCTGAAACCCGGCCAGCGCGTGCTCGATCTGGCGGCCGGGCCCGGGGAGGTCGGGTTCCAGGCGGCGAAGCTGATCGAGCCCGGGGGGGAGCTGATCTGCAGCGACCAGTCCGAGGCGATGCTCGAGCTGGCGCGGGCCCGCGGCGGCGAGCTCGGCCTGACCAACGTGTCCTACCGCGTGCTCGGCGGCGAGTGGATCGACCTGGAGCTGGCGAGCGTCGACGTGGTGCTCTGTCGCTGGGGCTACATGCTGATGGTGGATCCCGCCGCCGCGCTGCGGGAGACCCGGCGCGTGCTGCGCAGCGGCGGCCGTGTCGCCCTCGCCGTGTGGGACGCGGCGCAGCGCAACCCGTGGCTCCAGATCCCGCTCGAGGTGCTGACCGAGCACGGCCTGCTGGCGCCCGCGGCGCCCGGAACCGCCGGGACCTTCGCGCTCGGCGACGCGAGCACCCTGCGCTCGCTGCTCGAAGAGGCCGGGTTCACCGAGATCACCGTCGAGGCGATCGACATCACCCGCGAAGCGCCCGAGTTCGACAGCTGGTGGGCGACTCACCTGGACCTGTCGGTGTCCACGCTCTCGGCGTTTGAGCAGGCCGACGAGGGGCAGACCGAAGCGATCGAATCGCAGCTGCGGGCCCGTCTGGGTCACTACACGGCGCCCGGCGGCGCGCTGGCGGTGCCGGGGCGCACGCTCGTGGCCGCCGCCGAGGCGTGAGCGCCGCCGCTGCGTCCCAACCGCTAGCCTGCCGCCCATGATCTATGACGACGACGCAGACCTGCGCAGGCTCGACGGCAAGACCGTCGCAATAATCGGCTACGGCTCCCAGGGGCACGCCCACGCGCTCAACCTCAAGGACTCCGGCGTCGAGGTAGTCGTGGGCCTGCGCGAGGGATCGAGCTCGGTCGCGGCGGCCCAGGCGGCGGGGCTGGAGGTGCTCGGCGTCACCGAGGCCGCGAGCCGCGGCGACATCGTGATGATCCTCGCGCCCGACGAGCTTCACCACCAGGTGTGGGAGGAGCAGGTCCGCGACGGCGTCGCCGAGGGCAACCTGCTCCTGTTCGGGCACGGCTTCTCGATCCACTACGGCGAGATCGTGCCGCCGGCGGGCGTCGATGTCGCCCTTGTCGCGCCGAAGGGGCCGGGGCATCTCGTGCGTCGCGAGTTCGTCGAGGGCTCAGGCGTGCCCGGGCTGGTCGCCGTCCAGCAGGACGCCACCGGCAATGCGCGCGCGCTCGCGCTCGCCTACGCCAAGGGAATCGGATGCACGCGCGGCGGGGTGATCGAAACGACCTTCAAGGATGAGACCGAGACCGACCTGTTTGGCGAACAGGCGGTGCTGTGCGGCGGCGCGTCGGCACTGGTTCAGGCCGGCTTCGAGACGCTCGTGGACGCCGGCTACGACCCCGAGATGGCGTATTTCGAATGCCTTCACGAGCTGAAGCTGATCGTCGACCTGATGTACGAGAAGGGACTCGCCGGCATGCGCTACTCGATCTCCAACACGGCCGAGTACGGCGACTACACGCGCGGAACGCGTGTGATCACGCAGGAGACCCGCGCGCAGATGAAGCAGATCCTCGCCGAGATCCAGTCGGGCGAGTTCGCGCGCGAATGGATCGCCGAGAATCGCGCCGGCCAGGAGAACTTCAAGCGGATGCGGGCCGAGCAGGCGCACACCCAGGTCGAGGACGTCGGCAAGGAGCTGCGCTCGCACATGGGTTGGATCAAGCCGAGCTTCTGATGCTCGCCTACGTCTTCTGGCACCGCCCCGCCCCCGGGGTCGCGCCGGAGGCGTACGCCGCGTCGATCGAGCGCTTCCATCACTCGCTCGCGGCGCGCCCGCCCGCGGGCTTCGTGCGGTCGGTCTGCCTTCGTGCCCCGGGTCCCAACTGGCTCGGCGCGGAGCCCGCCTACGAGGATTGGTACGTGGTCGAGGACTTCGCAGCGCTCGGCGTGCTCAACGCCGCCGCGATCGGGCGCGGCCATCTCAGCGCACACGATGCCGTCGCAGCCCACGCGGGTCCGGGGACCGGCAGCATCTACCGCCTGCTCGAGGGCGCGGCGACGCCGGCGCTGGCCCGTGTCGCGGTCTGGATCGAGAAGCCCCGGGGCGTCGAGGCGCCGCTCCTGGCGGCGCTGCTGGGCGACGGCATGGACGGCGCCCACGCGGGCCTGTGGCAGCGTCAGCTCGCGCTCGGCCCGGCGCCTGAGTACTGCGTCCTCGCGGCAGAGGCTCCAAGCGGGGTCGCCCCGGCGCGGCTGGCGCGCGACTGGAGCGCGACCGTGACAATCCGTGAGGCGCTCTGAAGGTGCGCGCCGGCGGTCGATCCGCTGGCGGACCCTCTACAATTGGGCAGCCGTCGTAACTGGCGTTCTGGTGGGATGAACCTACGGGGAGCGACGGCGAGCACCGCCGCGCGCCTGGGCACCTCCGCACTTCCGACAGCGAGGATCTCCCCTTGACGCCACCGACTGACACGCCGAAAGCCCCGCCGATCACGATTCCCGACAGCCTGCGTCCGCTCGACGGGCGTTTCGGCAGCGGCCCATCGCGGATCCGACCCGAGCAGCTCTCCGCGCTTGCCAGCGACGGTGCGGCGCTGCTTGGCACCTCCCACCGCCAGGCCCCGGTGCGGGACCTTGTCGGGCGCGTGCGCGACGGGCTGCGCGAGCTCTTCTCGCTGCCCGACTCCTACGCCGTCGCACTCGGCAACGGGGGCGCCACCGCGTTCTGGGACATCGCCGCCTTCGGGCTCGTCAACGAGCGCTCGCTGCACCTGGTCAACGGCGAGTTCTCGAGCAAGTTCGCGGCGGTGACGAAGCTGGCGCCGTTTCTCGCCGACCCGATCATCGTCGCCGGCGAGCCCGGCACCGCGCCGGCTCCGCTCGGCTCGCCGGATGCCGACGTGCTCGCCTGGGCTCACAACGAGACCTCCACCGGCGTGATGATCGATGTGCGCCGCCCGGCCGATGCGGGCGACGCGCTGGTCGTCATCGACGGGACATCGGGTGCTGGCGGACTGCCGCTTGACCCGCTCGAGCTCGACGCCTACTACTTCGCGCCGCAGAAGAGCTTCGGCTCCGACGGCGGGCTGTGGTTGGCTCTGCTGAGTCCCGCCGCGGTCGAGCGCTGCGCCCAGATCGCGTCAAGTGGGCGTTTCATCCCGGCCTTCCTCTCGCTCGCGGACGCCCTCGAGAACTCCGGCAAGAACCAGACGGTCAACACGCCGGCGATCGCCACGCTCTACCTGATGGCCGTGCAGCTGGACTGGATGCTCGCCAACGGCGGGCTCGACTGGTGCGTCGCGCGCAGCGCCGAATCATCCGGGCACATCTACGAATGGGCGGAGCACGGCGCCCTGAGCACCCCGTTCGTCGCCGATCGCGCCGCGCGCTCGGCGGTCGTGGCGACGATCGACTTCGACGATTCGCTCGACGCCGCCGCGGTCGCGGCGACGCTGCGGGCCAACGGGATCGTAGATATCGAGCCCTACCGCAAGCTCGGGCGAAACCAGCTGCGGATCGCCACCTACCCGGCGGTCGATCCCGACGACGTGCGCGCGCTGACGGCGTGCATCGACTACGTGCTGGAGCGTCTCGCATGAGCGCCCGGGTGCTGGTGCGCGAGGACGTGGGCGAGTCCGGTCTCGCGCTGCTGAAGGAGCACTTCGATGTCGAGACGGGGTTCGACTGGTCGGTTGAGCAGCTCGCCGAGCGGATCGGTGAGTTCGACGCGATCCTGATCCGTTCGGCGACAACGCTGACCGCCGAGCTGATCGAGCGCGGCGAGCGGCTGAAGGTGATCGGGCGGGCCGGAGTCGGCGTCGACAACGTCGACGTGGACGCGGCGACCAGGCGCGGGATCGTGGTCGCCAACGCGCCGCAGTCCAACGTCGTGACGGCCGCCGAGCACACGATGGCGCTGCTGCTCGCTCTCGCGCGAAACATCCCTGCGGCCCATGCCTCGCTGACCGCCGGGCGCTGGGAGCGCTCGAAGTTCTCGGGCGTCGAGCTGTGCGACAAGCAGCTCGGGATCGTCGGCTTCGGCCGCATCGGGCAGCTCGTCGCAACGCGCGCACGCGGCTTCGGCATGCGGGTGATCGCCTTCGACCCGCTGGTCTCGGCCGAGCGCTACCGCGAGCTGGGCGTCGAGAAGGCGGCGAGCGTCGACGACGTTTACGCGCGCGCCGACTTTCTCACCGTGCATCTGCCGGTCACCGACGAGACGCGCGGCATCATCGACGCCGCCGCGATCGCGAAGATGCGAGACGGCGTGCGGATCCTCAACGTCGCCCGCGGCAAGCTGATCGACGACGCCGCGCTGCAGGCCGGTCTCGACAGCGGCAAGGTCGCGGGTGCCGCGCTCGACGTCTTCCCGAGCGAGCCGATCACCGACTACCCGCTGTTCACGGGCTACGCCAACGTCGTCGTCACGCCGCATCTCGGCGCCTCGACGGCCGAGGCGACCGACCGGGCCGGCTTCCAGAGCGCCGAGCAGATCGTGCTCGCCTTGACCGGCGGGGCGGTCACGACGGCCGTCAACATCCCGTCCGTCGACGCCGAGGCGATGGAGGCGCTCGCGCCGTTCCTGCCGCTCGCGGAGCACCTCGGCCACCTCGCGATGGGCCTGGCGGAGGGCAGCTCGGTCGAGCGCATCGAGGCGGCCTTCCTCGGGCGGATCGCCGACCTCGACACGCGCCTTCTGACGCTCGCGGTGATCACCGGAGCGATGCGCGGGCGCACCGAGCAGGACGTCAACTACGTCAACGCCGCGTCGTTCGCGCAGGAGCGGGGCATCGTGATCGAGGAGACCGCGAGCAGCGAGGCCGAGGACTTCAACGAGCTGATCCGCGTCACGGTGGTTGCGGGCGGCGAACGGGTGGTGGTCGCGGGCACCGGTGTCGGCCCGGGCCATGTGCCCCATCTCGCGAAGGTCTGGGACCACCGGTTCATGGTCGAGCTGGAGCAGCACGTCTCGGTCTTCCGCTACCGCGACGTCCCCGGGATGATCGGCCACGTCGGGACCGTTTTCGGCCGCAACGGCATCAACATCTCCTCGGCGGCGGTGGGCCGCCAGGCCAACGGCCACGATCGTGACGACGCCGGGCTCGCGGCGATGGTCGTGACGACCCACGAGCCGGTGCCGGACGCCGTCGTGGCCGAGGTGCTCGCTGCGGCCGAGTTCGTCAGCGGGCGGAGCGTCACGCTCGGTTGAAACGCGAGGGGCCTTGACCAGAAGCATCCGGCCCGCCGCGCGCGGCGAGGCCGCCGCGTTGGCTCGTCGCGATCCGTTCTGGCCCGCGCAGCTGACGGTGCTCGCGGCGATCGGGCTCAGCCTCGATCTCCCCAGCTACCTGACGATCCACGCGGTCTGGCTGATCCCGGCGATCGAGGGCGTGCTGCTGGTCGCGCTCGTCGCGCTGACACCGCGGATGGGGGACGCCGAGAGCAAGCGACGGGCATTGGCGCTGACGCTGATCGGGTTCGTCAGCGCCAGCAACCTGCTCAACCTGATCCTGCTGGTGCACCGTCTGCTGGACGGGCCGGCCACCCTCGGGCGTCCGCTGGTGCTCGCGGGTGTCGAGATCTGGATCACCAACATCCTGCTGTTCGCCGTCTGGTACTGGGAGCTCGACCGTGGCGGGCCGCTCGCGCGCAGGCGCGAGGTTCTGCGGGCGCCGGACTTCCTGTTTCCGCAGATGACGGACGTCCATCTGGGTGGAATCGACTGGCGCGCACGCTACGTCGACTACTTCTACACCTCCTTCACCAACGCCTCGGCCTTCAGCCCGACCGACACGATGCCGCTGTCCGCCATGGCGAAGATGCTGATGCTCGTGCAGTCGCTCGCGTCGCTGGTGACGATCGGGATGGTCGTCGCGCGCGCGGTGAACATCCTCAACTGAGCGCCGAGGCTTGTTCGTGGCACGCTCGCTGCAAGCATGGCGGCGCCGCGCGCGTTTCACTAAGCTCTGTGCGAATGATGTTCCCGAAGTCTCTCCTGCTTCTCCTCCTCCCCCCTCGGGGGGAATAGCGCGTGGCGGCCGCGTAGCCGCAAACCCAGCCGAGAAGAAGCCGTAGGAGAAGCCCGAAAGGAACGAGGAGCATCATGGATACCCCAGCTGACCGAGTACTGATCTTTGACACGACGCTGCGCGACGGCGAGCAGTCGCCCGGCATCTCGCTGAACGCCTCCGAGAAGCTCGAGATCGCCCAGCAACTGGCGCGCCTGGGGGTCGACGTGATCGAGGCGGGCTTCCCGATCGCCTCGCCAGGCGATTTCGAGGCCGTCCAGGAGATCGCCCGCCAGGTGCAGGGCCCGGTGATCGCGGGGCTCGCGCGGACGCATTTCGCCGACATCGAAGCGGCCGCCAATGCGGTCGCGGACGCCGAGCGCCCGCGTATTCACACCTTCATCTCAACCTCCGACATCCACATCGTCCATCAGCTGCAAACCACCCGCGAGGACGTGCTCGGGCAGGCGCGGGCAGCGGTCGCGCACGCACGCGAGTTCGTGGTGGATGTCGAGTTCTCACCGATGGACGCGACGCGCTCCGAGCTCGAGTTCACCGCCGAGGTCGTGGCGGCGGCGATCGAGGAGGGCGCGACGACGATCAACATCCCCGACACCGTCGGCTACGCGATGCCGCACGAGTACGCCGCGTGGCTTCAGCGCCTTTACCAGCTGGTGCCGGCGCTCGCCGATGTCGTCCTGTCGGTTCACTGTCACGACGACCTCGGGCTGGCGGTCGCCAACTCCTTCGCCGGCGTGCGCGCCGGCGCGCGCCAGGTGGAATGCGCGATCAACGGGATCGGGGAGCGCGCCGGCAACGCGTCGCTCGAGGAGATCGTGATGCTGCTCGCGACACGAGCCGACGACATCGGGCTGCACACCGCCGTCAACACGCGCGAGATCGCGCGCACGAGCCGCCTCGTCTCGCGGCTGACGGGCTATGCCGTTCCGCCCAACAAGGCGATCGTCGGGCGCAACGCGTTCGCGCACGAGTCCGGCATCCACCAGGACGGCGTGCTGAAGGAGCGCACGACCTACGAGATCATGGAGGCCACCAGCGTGGGGCTGGCGACGAACTCGCTCGTGCTCGGCAAGCACTCCGGTCGCCATGCTCTGCGTCAGGCGCTCGAGAATCTCGGCATCGAGGTGCAGGGACAGGCGCTGAACACGGCCTTCAAGCGCTTCAAGGAGGTCGCCGATCGTAAGAAGACCGTCAGCGCGATGGACCTCGAGGCGCTCGTCACCGACGAGCTGCGCGAGAACATCGCCGGGTACGGTCTGGAGAGTTACGAGCTCGCCGCCGGCAGCGACCGCGAGCCGCTGGCTGGCGTCGTCGTGCGCACTCCGGCGGGCGACAGCGTCGCGGGCGAGTTCAGCGGCGACGGCTCGGTCGACTCGGTGTTCGGCGCGATCAACGCCGCCACGGGCATCGACGCGCGCTTGCGCGAGTTTCGGATCGACGCCGTGACCGAGGGCCAGGACGCGCTCGGCGAGGTCTCCGTCGTCGTCACGCTCGGTGAGCGATCGGCGTCGGGCCAGGGCGTCGCGACCGACATCGTCGAGGCCGCGGCGCGGGCCTATCTGCGGGCGCTGACGACACTCGCCCGGGGCGAGGAGACGGCTGCGTCGGCGGTCGATCTCGCGCCTGCGCCCTGAGTCGGCGCGGCGAGCGGTGTCCGTGATAGCATACGAGCGTATGGTTTTGGCGACCTCAGACGACGCCTACGACCCAACCGCCGTCGGCCCGCGTGTGCGCGCCCTGCGCGAGGCGATGGGGCTCTCGCTGCGCGAGCTGGCGCTGCGCTGCGGCGTCAGTTCGGCGATGCTCTCGCAGGTCGAGCGCGGCGAGACCAGCCCGACGCTGCACGTGGCGGCCCGGATCGCGTCCGGACTCGAACTGCGGCTCTCGCAGCTGCTGCGGCTCGACGAGAGTGGCTCGGTGACGATCGTGCGCTCCGGCGAGCGGCGCCTGCGCGGCAATCCGCGACGCGGCCACCGCGCCGAGGTTCTGACGCCACCGATTCCCGGCCAGCGCGCCGAGCTGTCGCTGCACACGCTCGCGCCCGGCGCCGTCACCGGGGGCTCCGAGGACCCGCCGATGCATGAGCCGGGTAGCCGCGAGACCGCGCTGGTCGAGGCCGGCGAGGTGCTGCTGCTCTGCGACGGCCGGCCGTACCCGCTGGCGGCCGGCGACTGTGTCACCTTCGACGCCGATCTACCCCACCACTTCGAGAACCCCGGGCAAAGCGAGGCGCGGCTGCTCGCCGTCGTCTCGGCCGGCCTGCGGCGCAGCTGACGGGCTGCCAGGAGAGCCAACATGCCACAGACACTGCTCGAGAAGATCTGGGACGCGCACGAGGTCGCACCAGGACTGCTCTACATCGACCTGCACCTGGTCCACGAGGTGACGAGTCCGCAGGCCTTCGAGGGCCTGCGGCTCGCCGGGCGCGGCGTGCGCCGGCCCGATCGCACGCTGGCAACCGCCGACCACAACGTGCCGACCGACGGCACGCCCCGCGCCGCGGCGATCCTCGATGAGCTCTCGCGCGTCCAGGTTCAGACGCTCGAGCGCAACTGCGAGCAGTTTGCGATCCCGATCTACTCGGTCGGCTCGGACCGCCAGGGGATCGTGCATGTGATCGGCCCCGAGCTGGGAGTCACGCAGCCGGGTATGACGATTGTCTGCGGCGACTCGCATACGGCGACGCACGGCGCGTTCGGCGCGCTGGCGTTCGGCATCGGCACCAGCGAGGTCGAGCACGTCCTCGCGACGCAGTGCCTGGTTCAGACCAAGCCGCGCTGCATGCGGATCAGCTACGAAGGTCAGCGCGGCTTCGGCGTGACCGCCAAGGACCTGATTCTCGCCACGATCGGCCAGATCGGGGTCGACGGCGCCGTCGGTCACGTCGTCGAGTACTCGGGCGAGGCGATCAGCGAGCTCTCGATGGAGGGGCGGATGACGATCTGCAACATGACGATCGAGGGCGGCGGGCGCGCCGGCATGGTGGCGCCGGACGAGGTCACCTTCGAGTGGTTCGAGCGCGGCGCTCGACCGGGCGCGGCCTCGGGCGCGGCGCTGGAGCGGGCGATCGAGGGTTGGCGGGATCTGCGCAGCGATGCCGGCGCGCGCTTTGACAGGGAGGTGTCCGTCGACGTGGCTGCGATTTCGCCCCAGGTGACCTGGGGCACCAATCCGGGGATGGTGGTGGGCGTCGCCGACCGCGTGCCGTCACCCGACGATTTCGCGGACTCCGGTGATCGCGACGCGGCGGAGCGGGCGCTCGAGTACATGGGGCTCGAGGCCGGCACCCCGATCGAGGAGATCCGCCTCGACCGCGTCTTCATCGGCTCCTGCACCAACTCGCGGATCGGCGACCTTCGCGCGGCGGCGTCGGTGATCCGCGGGCGCCGTGTCGCCGAGCACGTCCACGCGATGGTCGTGCCGGGGTCGGCCCAGGTCAGCGCCCAGGCTCAGGCGGAGGGGCTCGACGAGACCTTCCGCGCCGCCGGCTTCGACTGGCGAAGCGCCGGCTGTTCGATGTGCCTGGGCATGAACCCCGACATCCTCGCGCCCGGCGAGCGCTGTGCCTCGACCTCGAACCGCAACTTCGAGGGCCGGCAGGGCCGCGGCGGGCGCACCCATCTGGTCTCGCCGGAGATGGCGGCCGCGGCCGCGATCGAGGGCCGTTTCGTCGACATCCGCGACTGGAGCTGAGCCATGGAGCCAATTACCGTGATCGCCGGCGCGGTCAGCGATCTCGACCGCAGCGACGTCGACACCGACCAGATCATCCCGAAGCAGTTCCTCAAACGGATCGAGCGGACCGGCTTTGGCGAGTTTCTCTTCTACGACTGGGCCAAGCAGCCGGGCTGGCATCTCGCGCGCAATCCGATCCTTACCAGCGGGCGCAACTTCGGCTGCGGATCGTCGCGTGAGCACGCGCCGTGGGCGATCGAGGACTACGGGTTCCGGGCCGTCGTCGCACCGAGTTTCGGCGACATCTTCTACAACAACTGCATGAAGATCGGACTGCTCGCCGTCGTGCTGGGGGAGGCGGATGTGCGTGCGCTGGCCTCGGCGGGGGAGGGCGAGGTCGACCTCGAGGCACAGGAGGTCCGCTTCGGCGCTCGCAGCGTCCCGTTCGAGATCGACCCCGAGATCCGCCGCCGGCTGCTGGGCGGCCTCGACGACATCGCGCTGACACTCCAACAGCAGGACCGAATCGCGGCCTACGAAACCGAGCGCGAACGCAACGGGCCGGTCACGACGTCGCTCTGACGGCGCTCGCTCCAGCGCGAAGCCCACGGCCATGGCGGTTCGCGGCTCACGACGAGGCGGCAGCAAGCTTGCGGCGAGCGCGCGAGCGCGCGCCGCAGCGGCGCTGCTACGGTGCGGTCGATGACGCTGATCGCGACCCTTCCCGGAGACGGGATCGGCCCAGAGGTGCTGGCCGCGGGCCTCGAGGTGCTGGCAGCCGTGGCCGAGGTGCAGATCGAGGAACACGTCTTCGGCGGGGCCTCGATCGACGCCCACGGCGTCGCGCTGACCGATGAGGTGCTCGCCGCCTGCCGCCGCTCCGACGCGGTGCTGCTCGGCGCCGTCGGGGGCCCGAAGTGGGACACGACCGACCCGCACAAGCCGCGCCCCGAGCAGGGCCTGCTCGGAGTGCGCAAGGGACTCGGCCTGTTCGCCAATCTGCGTCCCGTTCGCGCGATCGAGGCGCTCTACGACGCGAGCCCGCTGCGCGAGGAGCGCATTGCCGGCACCGACCTGATCGTCGTGCGCGAGCTGACCGGCGGCATCTACTTCGGCGCCAAGACTCGCACCGCGCTCTCGGCGAGCGACCTGTGTGAGTACAGCGTGGTGGAGATCGAGCGCATCGCGCGGGTGGCGTTCGCTGCCGCGCGCAGCCATGTCACGAGCGTTGACAAGGCGAATGTGCTCGAAACCTCGCGGCTTTGGCGCGAGGTCGTGACACGCGTCCACGCCGAGGAGTTTCCGGGCGTCGAGCTCTCGCACCTGCTCGTCGACAACGCCGCGATGGCGCTGGTCAGCGCCCCCAACTGCTTTGACGTGATCGTGACCGAGAACATGTTCGGCGACATCCTCAGCGACGAGGCGGCGACGATCACGGGGTCGATCGGCATGCTGCCGAGCGCCTCGCTGGGGGACGGCGGCCCAGGCCTGTTCGAGCCCGTCCATGGCTCCGCCCCCGACATCGCCGGCAAGGGGATCGCAAACCCGCTGGCGATGTTCCTCTCGGTCGCGCTCTTGCTGCGACGCGGGCTGGGTTTGGAAGCGCAGGCCGGCGCGGTAGAATCCGCCGTCGATCGCGCGCTTGCGGACGGGCTGCGGACGCGCGATCTCGGCGGCTCGGCGACCGCGGCGGAGGCCACGTCGGCCGTGCTCGCGCATCTATAGCGAAGGGAAGCTGGGACGCTGTGATCGAAACGGAGGTCATCTGGCACAACGGCGAATTCGTCGCGTGGGCCGACGCCAAGGTTCACGTCCTCACCCACGGCCTGCACTACGGCACCGGTGTGTTCGAGGGGATCCGCTGCTACGAGACGGAGCACGGACCGGCGATCTTCCGCCACCACGACCATCTGGACCGCCTCGAGCGCTCCGCGAAGCTCTACTACATGGAGCTTCCGTATTCGATCGAGCAACTGCGCGCTGCGACCCACGAGCTGGTGGTGCGAAACGCCCTGTCCTCCTGCTACATCCGCCCGATCGCCTACCGCGGCTACGGGCAGATGGGCCTGAACCCGCTTGAGCTGCCGGTCGAGGTCTCGATCGCGCTGTGGCCCTGGGGCAGCTACCTGGGAGAGGAGGGCACGCGCAACGGGATTCGCGCGAAGGTCGCCTCGTGGGAGCGGATCAGTTCGCGTTCGCTGATCCCGGCCGCCAAGGCGACGGGCCAGTACCTCAACAGCGTGCTCGCGAAGATCGAGTCGGTCAAGGCGGGCTACGACGAGGCGATCCTCCTCGACACCCACGGTCACGTCTGCGAGGGCTCGGGCGAGAACGTCTACACCGTTCGCGACGGCGTCATCGTGACGCCGCCGCAGACGGCGTCGATCCTCGACGGAATCAACCGGCGCTCGGTTGTCCAGATCGCCCGCGACCTCGGCTACACGGTGGTCGAGCGCGACATCTCCCGGGCCGAGCTCTGCCTCGCCGACGAGGTGTTCCTGACCGGCACCGCCGCGGAGCTCGTGCCGGTCCGCGAAATCGACGACCACGTGATCGGCTCCGGCGGCCCCGGCGAGGTCACACGCGTGCTGCAGGATGCCTTCCAGGACGTGCTTTACGGCCGCAACGAGCGTTATCTCGAGTGGCTGGACGTCGTGGCCCTGCCGCCGGCTTCGGCCGTCGCGGGCGGGGCGGTTGGGGAGCGCGCGAGCGCATGAGCGCTTGCCTTTCGATGGTCGTGGTGCGAATTACGCGGGCGGCCGACTAGCGCACCCGCGCACGGCCGCTGCCCGCGCCCTCGCCCCGACATTTCGAAAGGAGCCACACCGTTGAACGAGATCGAGCTATATGACGCCACGCTGCGTGACGGCATGCAGGGTGAGGGGATGTCGCTCTCCGCGGAGGAGAAGCTGCGCGTCGCCCACAAGCTGGACGAGTTGGGGATAGATCTGATCGAGGCGGGCTTTCCCGGCTCGAATCCCAAGGATCGCGAGCTGTTCGAGCTGATGGCGCACGAGCGTTTCGACCACGCCGTGCTGGCGGCGTTCGGGATGACGCGTCGTCGCGATGTCGAGGCCTCGCAGGACCCCGCGCTTGTGGAGCTGGCCGAGTGCGTCGCTCCGGTCTGCACACTGGTCGGCAAGACCTGGACGCTGCATCTGGAGAAGCTCGTCAAGGTGGATCGCGAGGAGAACCTGGCGATGATCGCCTCCTCGGTGGCTTTCCTGCGCGCTGCCGGCAAGCGCGTCGTCTATGACGCCGAGCACTTCTTCGACGGCTACCGCGCCGAGCCGGACTACGCGCTGCGGTGCATCCTCGCCGCGGCGCAGGCCGGCGCGGAGACCGTCACGCTCTGCGACACCAACGGCTCCTCGCTGCCCTCGCAGATCGCGACCGCGACCGCGGCCGCGATCGCAGCGCTCGGGACCGGCGTGCGGGTCGGCATCCACTGCCATAACGACGCCGAGTGCGGGGTCGCCAACACGCTGGCCGCGGTCGAGGTCGGCGCGCGCCAGGTGCAGGGCACGATGAACGGGTGCGGTGAGCGGACCGGCAACGCCAACCTCGTCTCGATCATCGCCGGCCTGCAGCTCAAGCTCGGCTTTGGATGCCTGACCGACGAGCAGCTCGCGCGCCTGACCGAGACCGCGCATTTCGTCGATGAGATGCTGAACGTGACGCCGGACCCCAACCAGCCTTACGTTGGGCGAAACGCCTTCGCGCACAAGGGCGGCATGCATGTGGCCGGCGTCAGCGCCGACGCCAGCACGTTCGAGCACATCGACCCCTCGCGGGTCGGCAACCAGCGCGAGCTGCTCGTTTCGGAGCTGGCCGGTCGGGCCAGCGTCAGCGAGAAGGCCGCCGCGCTCGGGATCGAGATGGACGAGCCGACGACGAGGAAGGTGCTCGAGCGGATCAAGGACCTCGAGCATCGCGGCTACCAGTTCGAGGCAGCGGATGGCTCGCTCGAGCTCCTGCTGCGCCGCGAGACCGGTGGCTATACGCCGCTGTTCCGGCTCGAGTCCTGGCGCGTGATCGTCGAGCAGCTCGCGGACGGCGAGGCACAGACGGAGGCGACGATCAAGATCTGGATCGACGGCGAGCGCCGTGTGCACACGGCGGAGGGCAACGGGCCCGTCAACGCGCTCGACGCCGCCCTGCGCGCCGCGATCGGCGAGGTTCACCCGCACCTGGCCGACATCGAGCTGGTCAACTTCAAGGTTCGCATCGTCGATGAGGACAAGGGGACCGGCGCCGTGACGCGCGTTCTGCTCGACTCCTCCGACGGCACCGAGGTGTGGGGCTCGATCGGCGTGTCCGAGAACGTTGTCGCGGCTTCCTGGGAGGCGCTCGTGGACTCGCTCGAGCGCGGCATGCTGGCCGGGCCGCCGGCATGAGCAATACCGAGATCCCGCTGGCGCGGCCACTGCTCGGGGAGGAGGAGGAGCGAGCGGTGGTCGAGGTGCTGCGCTCCGGGCGCCTTTCGCTCGGACCGTTGCTCGGCGAGTTCGAGCGGCGGTTCGCGGACCGCATCGGCGCGCCCTACGCGAGCGCGGTATCCAGCGGCACGGCAGGCCTGCATCTGGCGCTGCGCGCGGTCGGAGTCAGCGATGGGGACGAGGTCATCACCAGCCCGTTCTCCTTCGTGGCCTCGGCGAACGTGATCGTCTACGAGCGCGCCCGTCCAGTCTTCGTCGATATCGATCCGCGAACCCTGACGATCGACCCGGCCGCGGCGGCGGCCGCTGTCGGGCCGCGAACGAGCGCACTGCTGCCCGTGCACATCTTCGGCTGGCCGGCCGACATCGTCGCGCTCGAGGCGCTCGGTCTGCCGATCGTCGAGGATGCCTGCGAGGCGCTCGGGGCGGTCCACTCCGACGGCGTTGCGGTCGGCGCGCGCGGGCACCCGGCCGTCTTTGCCTTCTACGCGAACAAGCAGATGACGACCGGCGAGGGCGGCATGGTGACTCTCGCGCAAGAGAGCGAGAAGGAGCGCATCGACAGCGAGCGCAACCAGGGCCGCGCGCCCGACATGGACTGGCTCGACCACGACCGGCTCGGATTCAACTACCGCCTCAGCGAGATCGCCTGCGCGATCGGCCTCGCTCAGCTCGACCGCCTCGATCGGATGCTCGCTGATCGCACTCGGGTCGCAGCTGCCTACGGCGAGGCGTTGGGCGAGATCGAGGGTCTGGAGCTGCCCTGCCCGGACGAGGGCGGATGCGTGCGCGGCTGGTTCGTCTACACCGTGTCGCTGCCGCGCGGTGTTGACCGCGACGAGACGATCCGCGGCCTGCGGATGCGCGGCGTGCAGAGCAAGCCCTACCTGCCGGCGATCCACCTGATGAGCTATTACCGCGAGCGGTTCGGCCACCGGCCAGGCGAGTTTCCCGTCTGCGAGGACGTCGCGGAGCGTTCGCTCGCGCTGCCGTTTCACCCGCAGCTGACCGAGAGCGACATCTCGGCGGTTGCGCGGGCGCTGACCGCGGTGCTCGCGCGCGCATAGACTCAGCCACGGCGATGCCGCGCTTCTCCCAGCCCCAGGATCCGGACTTTCAGGCGATCAACGTCTCGCTTGACTTCGACTGGCGCCTGTGGCGTCACGACATCGCGCAGTCGCGCGCGCACGCGTCGATGCTCGCCACGATCGGCGTGATCTCGGATGGCGAACGTGGCGAGCTGCTGGCCGGCCTGGACGCCGTCGCCGCCGAGTTGGCGGACGGCACCTTCGTCTTCGGCCCCGACGACGAGGACATCCATATGGCGATCGAGCGCCGGCTGACCGAGCTTGTCGGTCGTGTCGGCGGCAAGCTCCACACCGCGCGCTCGCGCAACGACCAGGTGGCCACCGACGTCGTGTTGTTCGTGCGCGAGGCCTCGGCGGCATCGCGGGACGGACTCGATGCCCTGATCGAGGTCCTGCTGGTCGCGGCCGAGAAGCACCTCGACTGGCCGATGCCTGGGTACACCCACCTCCAGCGCGCCCAGCCGGTCTATCTCGGGCACCACCTACTCGCCTACGTGTGGATGTTCCTGCGTGACCGCGGTCGCTTTGAGGCGGTGACACGCGCGTGCTCCGTGCTACCGCTCGGCGCCGGTGCGCTCGCGGGCGTGAACTTTGCGACCGACCGCTCCGCGGTCGCGGCAGAGCTGGGCTTCGCCGCCGTCGCGCCGAACTCGATCGACGCGGTCTCCAACCGCGACTTCGCGCTGGACTATCTCGCCGCCGCCGCCACGCTCGCGACCCACCTCTCGCGGCTGGGCGCCGAGCTCGTGCTGTGGAGCACCGAGGAGTTCGGATTCTGCAGGCTGAGCGACGCCTGGAGCTCGGGCTCCTCGATCATGCCGCAGAAGAAGAACCCCGATGCCGCCGAACTGCTGCGCGCCAAGGCTCCGCGAATCGTTGGGCATCACGCTGCGCTGCACGGTGTTCTGCACGGCCTGCCGTTGACCTACAACAAGGACATGCAGGAGGACAAGGAGCACCTTTTCGACACCGCCGACACGCTTGCGCTCACGCTTGCCGCCGCCCGCGGCATGCTCGGCACTCTCAGCTTCGACCGCGAGCGGCTGGCAGCCGCGGCCTCTGATGAGCTGATCGCCGCCGTCGACGTCGCGGATCTGCTCGTGCGCGGCGGCCTGCCGTTTCGCGAGGCGCACGGCGTCGTCGCCGATCTGGTCCGTGTGGCCCTCGAGGAGGGCAGGTCGGTGTCGAGCTTCGACGCCGAAGAGCTGGCGGCGATTGCGCCGACCCTCGACCGCGAAGCGCTGGTCGCGCTGCTGCAGCAGAGCTCCTGGCTCGAGTCGAAGGTCTCGGTCGGGGGGACGGCGCTCGTGCGCCTGCGCGAGCAGCTCGCCGCCGCGCGCAGCGCGCTCGAAGCGGAGTGAACGGCGAGCCCTACTCCGCTGAGGTATGTGATCTCGCGCGTGCGCTGATCGGCGGCGTCGTGCGGCACGGAGAGACGGCTGGGGTGATCGTCGAGACCGAGGCCTACCACGAGCGTGAGCCGGCGTGTCACGCCTTCATCGGGCGCACGGCGCGCACGCTCACGCTGTTCGGACCGCCGGGGCGCGCCTACGTCTATCGCTCCTACGGCGTGCACACGATGCTGAACGTGGTCGCCGAGCCCGAGGGGGTTGGCGCCGGCGTCCTGATCCGCGCGCTCGCGCCGTGCAACGGAATCGAGCTGATGGCTGCTCGCCGCGGCCGCGAACGGCTCGAGGAGCTGTGCTCGGGCCCGGGCAAACTGACGCAGGCGCTTGGCATCGAGCTGGCGCACAACGGCTGCGATCTCGAGTCCGGGCCCGTCACGATCTCGCTGCCGGCGAGTCCGACGGCGGAGATCGTCGTCTCGCCGCGGGTCGGCATCACCAAGGCGGTTGATCTGCCGTGGCGGTTCAGCGTTCGCGGCAGCTGCTTCGTCTCACGCGGCGCCGGCGGAGCGCTCGCTCGCTAGGCGCGGTGGTCCCACCGCCCGGCGGCGCCGCGCTCGGCCGGTGGGGGAGGTGGTTCCACCGCCGGGCGCGGGACGGCGCCGCTCGGGTGGTCGCCGGCGGTCTTCCCGCGGGCGGCGCTCAGTTGGTGGGCGCGGTGGTTCCACCGCCGGGCGCGGCGACGCCACCAGTCGGGGTGGTGACAGGCGGGCCTCCGCCGGTTGGCGTCGTCGAGCCGCCGGTTGGCGTGGTCGAGCCACCGGTTGGGGTCGTCGAGCCGCCCGTGGGGCTGCTTGCGCCGCCGGCTGTGCTCGTCGAGCCCGAAGCGGACGTGGTCGATTTGCCGGCGGGCGAGGTCGTGCTGGGCGCCTTGCTGCCGCCGCCGCTGGTGACCGTGCCCGTGACGGGCGTCGTGGCGCCCGTGGCGGACGTGCTGGTCGCCGTGGGCCCGGTTGCGCTCGTAGCCGCCGTCGCGCCGGTTAGGGCGCCTGAGGCACCGGTTGGGCCCGTGACCGAGCTCGGGATCTTCTTGTGCTGGTGCTCGGCCGCCAGCTCGGTCGCTTCGAGCTTGTACTGCGCAATCGCGTCGAGCACGTACGCCCGCCAGATCAGCGCCGGGTAGGTTCCGCCGTAGACCGGCTTGCCGCCGAAGTCCTTGGCCATCGACTTGTCGCTGTTGGGGTAGCCGACCCAGACGGCGACGGTCATCGACGGCACCGATCCGCTCGCGGCCGTCGAGCCGACGAACCACGCGTCGGCGTAGTTGGACGTCGTGCCGGTCTTGCCCCACGCCGTGACGCCCGGGATCGCGGCCGCGGCGCCGGTGCCGATCGGGTTCAGGACGTCCTTCATCATCGCGATCTCCTCCTGGTCGTACTTGGGGGAGAAGACCTGCTCGGTGCGCTTCTCGTTGCGCGCGATGACCTTGTGGTTCTGCGTGATCAGCTCGACGCCGACCGGCCCCGGGCAGCTGTCGGCGGGCGGCGGCGTTCCCAGCCACTTCGGCATGCTGCCGCCGGCGCAGACGTCCGAGGAAAGCGTGCCGTATGTGAGCTGGCCGTCGTTGGCGATCGTCTCGTAGGCATGTGCCATGTCGAGCGGCGTGACGCCGATCTGGAGGCCGCCGATCACCATCGACGGGTTGATCGAGATCGTCGTCGAGATGCCGAAGCTGTGGGCGAGGCTGGCGATGTTCGACTCGCCGTCCACCAGCAGCCCGAGGCGCGAGAAGACGGTGTTGTCGGAGAGCTCGAGCGCCTCATACAACGGGATGTCCGCGTATTCGTAGCCGCCCTCGTCGTTATGGATCGCGAAATCGCCGAACGGCACCGCCTGCGCCGTGTAGGTCCACGGCCCGGAATAGAACTCCGAGTCCGCGTTCTTGCCGTCGTTGAGCGCGACGGCAAGGTCGAAGACCTTGAACGCCGATCCGGGCTGGCGCTCCGCCTGCGTGGCGAGGTTGAACGCGTTCTGCGTGAAGTTGTAGCCGCCCACCATCGCCTTGACCTCGCCGGTCTCGTTGTCGATCGCGACGACAGCGGCCGCCGGACCGTCGTTTGCCTGCGGCAGGATCGTGTTGACGACGCTCTGCGCGTCCTTCTGCAGGTCGTAGTCGAGCGTCGTATGGATCGTGTAGCCGTCGGAGAAGACGCTCTGCCCACGGTACAGCGGCTGACCCTTGTCCAGCGTCAGCTGGTTCTCGACCCACTGCACGAAGTAGCCGGCGCTCGGATCGACGTCCTCGGCCGAGGGCGACTGGATGTCGGCGGCGGGCGGCAGCGAGACCGTCAGCGCCTGCTGGTACTCCGACGCGGTCAGATAACCCTGCTGCCACATGTCCTTGAGCACGGTGTCGCGGCGGTCGTAGACCGGCGTCACGTCGTCGAACATGTCGTTGCCGAGGGTTGTCGGAGCGTTGACGAGTCCGGCGAGCAGGGCCGCCTCGTCGGCGTCGAGGTAAGTCACGCAGAGGCTCGCCGGATCCTTCAGGTTGGGGAACTCCCCGCAGCCGTAGAGGTTTGAGGCCGGATCGTTGCCGAAGTACGCGCGCGCCGCGGCCTCGATGCCGTGGGCGCCGTTGCCGAAGTAGGCGGTGTTCAGGTACTCGGCGAGGATCTTCTGCTTGGACCACAGGTGGCTGAGCTGGAAGGCGAGCGCCGCCTCCTTGAGCTTCTCGAAGATCGTCCGGTGATCCTCTTGGGTCAGCGCGTTCTTGATGAACTGCTCGGTGATCGTCGAGGCCCCCTGTGTGCCGCTGCCGCTGTGGAAGACGTCGTCGATGAAGGCGCGCGCGATGCCGCGGATGTCCACGCCGGACTCGGTGTAGAAGCGCTTGTCCTCGATCGCCACGATCGCGTTGTCCATCACCAGTGGGATCACGCCCGGCGTCAGGAAGAACTGGTTGTGGTCGGTGAGGATCCCGAGCTGGTGATAGCCGGGCCCGGCCGCCAGGATCTCCGAGTTGCGGCCGGTGCTGTAGGTGGCCTTGAGCCTTGCCGTCAACGGCCCCAACTGCGGCTCGAACGCGAGCACGATGCCGAAAACGAACGAGATCAGCGCCAGGAAGCTCAGCGGCACGAGGATCGCGAGCAGCCGCAGCCAGCGGATGCGGCGCCTGCGCTTGCTGCGGCGGCGGAACAGGCCACGCCTGGGGTGCTCGACGGGCGAAAGCACCGAGGCGACGCGGTCGGCCGTGGCAGCGCTGGAGTATCCGGGTCGGTCGTCCTCAGTCATCTGCTCGGTGCCGCGAGGTGGGCCGGGCTTTCCCTCGGAGGACGGCAGCTCACACGCCTCGGAGGTGGGGCGCGGCGGCAACTCGCCCCAGGAACCCCGCGCAGTCTAGCATTGCGCCGATGACGTCAACCGGCGCCGAGGAGCTCGCGCGCGGCGCTTTCGAGGTGCTGCCGACCGGCGAGCTGGAGCGCAAGCTGGCACTCGGGCGCCCGCTGCGCGTCAAGCTCGGCATCGACCCGACGGCGCCGGATATTCACCTCGGGCACACCGTCGTCCTGCGCAAGCTGCGCGACTTCCAGGACGCCGGGCACGTCGTCGTGCTGATCATCGGCGACTTCACCGCGCGCCTCGGCGATCCGAGCGGGCGATCCGAGCTGCGGCCGATGCTGAGCGTCGAACAGATCGAGGCCAACGCGCGCACCTACCAGGAGCAGGCGTTCAGGGTGCTCGATTCCGATCCGGAGCGCCTGGAGTTGCGCCGTAACAGCGAGTGGCTGGACATGAGCATGGACCAGCTCCTGGCGCTCGTGCGCACGACGACGGTCGGTCAACTGCTCGAGCGCGACGACTTCGCCAAGCGTCGCGCGCGCGGCGAGCCGGTTTCGATGCTGGAGCTGCTCTATCCGCTGATGCAGGGCTACGACTCGGTCGCCGTGCAGGCCGACATCGAGCTCGGCGGGACCGATCAGACATTCAACCTGCTGCTCGGCCGCGACATCCAGCGCGCCTACGGCCAGCCCGAGCAGGCGGTGCTGACGATGCCGCTGCTGGTGGGCGTCGACGGCAAGGAGAAGATGTCGAAGTCGCTTCGCAACCAGATCGGCGTGTCCGACGAGCCGGGGGAGATCTACGGGCGGACGATGTCGATCCCCGACAGCGCGCTGGCGCAGTGGTACCTGCTGCTGCTGGGACGGCCCCTCCAGCCGGGCGCTGACCCCCTGGCGGCCAAGCGGGCGCTCGCCGGCGAGTTGACGGCGATCTACCACGGTCACGCGGCCGCTGAGCACGAGGCGCAGGAGTGGGACCGCGTGCAGCGCGGCGGTGGGCTGCCGAGCGAGATCGAGGAGGCCGGCTTCGACGCGAGCGGGGGCACCGTGCACCTCCCCGCCCTGATCGCGGATGTGTTCGCGATCTCGCGCTCGCAGGCGCGCCGTCTGATCGAGCAGGGAGCCGTGTCGCTGGACGAGACGGTCGTCGGCGGGGTGGACGCGTCCGCGGCGGATCTGGACGGGAGGATCCTGCGCGTCGGCAAGCGACGCTTCGTGCGGCTCGTGCGCAGGGGCGGCTGACGCGCGCCATCGGCGGGCGCTATAGTTGATCGTTCGTCCGGTGGGCGCTGATTGCGCCTGCCTCGCGTGCTGCGTTGGGAGACCCCCGACGGCGGATGGCGCGGCGGTCTTTGAAAACTCAACAGCATGCGCACCGAGAACGGCTTCGGCCGATCTGGTGTGCGTCCAGGTTCGACCCGCGGTCGACCGCGCTTTCGCGCGCCGGCCGCGGCACGAGTCAAGAATAGAAGTACCCCTGTCATGGTCGAGTGCCCATGTGTATAGGCCTCGAACCACCATGACAACTCTCTTCACGGAGAGTTTGATCCTGGCTCAGGACGAACGCTGGCGGCGTGCCTCATACATGCAAGTGGAGCGACGAACCAGGCTTCGGCCTGGGGCAAAGCCGCGAACGGGTGAGTAACACGTGGGTAACCTGCCCCGATGATTGGGACAACCCGAGGAAACTCGGGCTAATACCAAATGTGCTCCTGGCCGTGATAGCCAGGCGGAAAGGAAGCTTCGGCCTCCGCATCGGGATGGGCCCGCGGCCCATTAGCTAGTTGGTGGGGTAATGGCCTACCAAGGCGACGATGGGTAGCTGGTCTGAGAGGACGATCAGCCACACTGGGACTGAGACACGGCCCAGACTCCTACGGGAGGCAGCAGTAGGGAATCTTGCGCAATGCGCGAAAGCGTGACGCAGCAACGCCGCGTGGGGGAAGAAGGCCTTCGGGTTGTAAACCCCTTTCAGTTGGGACGAAGCTCCGTGGGTTAATAGCTCACTGGAGTGACGGTACCTTCACAAGAAGCACCGGCTAACTACGTGCCAGCAGCCGCGGTAATACGTAGGGTGCAAGCGTTGTCCGGAATTATTGGGCGTAAAGAGCGTGTAGGCGGTCCGATCAGTCCGCTGTGAAAGTCCAGGGCTCAACCCTGGGATGCCGGTGGATACTGTCGGACTAGAGTCCGGAAGAGGCGAGTGGAATTCCTGGTGTAGCGGTGAAATGCGCAGATATCAGGAGGAACACCAATGGCGAAGGCAGCTCGCTGGGACGTGACTGACGCTGAGACGCGAAAGCGTGGGGAGCAAACAGGATTAGATACCCTGGTAGTCCACGCTGTAAACGATGACAACTAGATGTGGGGGGTGTCGACTCCCCCCGTGTCGAAGCTAACGCATTAAGTTGTCCGCCTGGGGAGTACGGCCGCAAGGCTAAAACTCAAAGGAATTGACGGGGGCCCGCACAAGCAGCGGAGCATGTGGTTTAATTCGACGCGACGCGAAGAACCTTACCTGGGCTTGACATGTGCCTGACCGGCGTGGAAACACGCCTTCCCTTCGGGGCAGGTTCACAGGTGGTGCATGGCTGTCGTCAGCTCGTGTCGTGAGATGTTGGGTTAAGTCCCGCAACGAGCGCAACCCCCGTCGCATGTTGCCAGCATTTAGTTGGGGACTCATGCGAGACTGCCGGTGACAAACCGGAGGAAGGTGGGGATGACGTCAAGTCCTCATGCCCCTTATGTCCAGGGCTACACACGTGCTACATTGGCGCATACAGAGGGCTGCGATACCGCGAGGTGGAGCGAATCCCTTAAAGTGCGTCTCGGTTCGGATTGCAGGCTGAAATTCGCCTGCATGAAGGCGGAGTTGCTAGTAATCGCGGATCAGCATTGCCGCGGTGAATACGTTCCCGGGCCTTGTACACACCGCCCGTCACACCACGGGAGTGAGCAACACCCGAAGCCGGTGGCCTAACCCGCAAGGGAGGGAGCCGTCGAAGGTGGGGCTCGTGACTGGGGTGAAGTCGTAACAAGGTAGCCGTAGCGGAAGCTGCGGCTGGATCACCTCCTTTCTAGGGAGCACATAACAGTGCCCCGATCGCAACGGCCGTCAGGTCCGTGATTTTTTCGAGAGTCATGAGACTCTGCCGGTGGCAGTGCGTTCGGGCCTAGCATGTCGACCGAGCCTGGCTGGATGGCCGTAAATTGCGAGTTTCCCTTACTACTTAGGGAACAACCGAGTGCAGCCGCAAACAACCCCAGCATGCTGTTGAGTTTTGAGAGACCGTCACTGGCTTGTATGACAGAGCCTTTACCTCTCTACGGTCCTTGAAAACTGCACAGAAGCCACATCAGCCGCCTAATCGATAAGCGGGCGGCTGATACGGGCTCGCCTCTCTAGGCGAGCCCGATAACGGGTATCACCGGATCGAGTGCTTGCGCAATCCCGCCGAGGGTGCGTGCGTGGGCTCGATCAGATCACCGTCAAGATAGTAAGGGCACATGGTGGATGCCTTGGCACCAAGAGTCGATGAAGGGCGTGAACGGCTGCGATAAGCCACGGTTAGGCGCTGAATAGCCTTTGACCCGTGGATTCCCGAATGGGGAAACCCAGCGCTGGTAATGCGGCGTTATCCCCGGCTGAACACATAGGCCGGTGGAGGACAAGCGGGGGAAGTGAAACATCTCAGTACCCCGAGGAAAGTAAATCAACCGAGACTCCCTGAGTAGTGGCGAGCGAAAGGGGATCAGCCCAAACCTGGCAGATGTAAGCGGACACGCGTTGTCTGTCGGGGGTTGTAGGGCGCCTGTTCCGAGCTGTGTCTGGCTCGGCAGGAGTTACAAAATCGTGTGGTAGTCGAAGCGCGTGGAACCGCGCACCATAGAGGGCAATCGTCCCGTAGACGAAACTGCACGATCTCCTGTCAGGCGTTCCTGAGTAAGTCCGCACCCGTGAAACGCGGACTGAACCTGGGGGGACCACCCTCCAAGGCTAAGTACTCCTTGGTGACCGATAGCGGACAAGTACCGTGAGGGAAAGGTGAAAAGTACCCCGGAAGGGGAGTGAAATAGTACCTGAAACCGCGCGCCTACAAGCGGTGGGAGCAGACTTGTTCTGTGACCGCGTGCTTTTTGCATAACGAGCCGGCGAGTTACTCGTCTGCGGCAAGGTTAAGCGATGAGCGGAGCCGTAGCGAAAGCGAGTCCTAATAGGGCGACATAGTCGTAGGCGGTAGA
>JBEKNK010000038.1:0-24762 GCA_049522915.1 Solirubrobacteraceae bacterium
GATCGTCGAGGAGGCGCTCGAGGAGATCGTGGCCGAGGAGATCGTCGAGGAGGCGCTCGAGGAGATCGTGGCCGAGGAGATCGTCGAGGAGGCGCTCGAGGAGATCGTGGCCGAGGAGATCGCCGAGGAGATCGTGGCCGAGGAGATCGCCGCGCAGGAGCTCACGGAGGCGAAGGCCCCGGCCGTTGAAGAAGAGCCTGCGGTTGAGGAAGCCGCGGCGTCCGATGAGCCCGCGCCCGACGCCGAAACGTCGCTCGATCGAGAGCCAACGGCGGAAGCCGACAGCGCCGAACCGAAAGATCAGGAGTAGCACTTGGCAAAGACCTCACAGCGCGTCCGCCAGGCGCGCCCCGCGAAGTTCAAGACGCGCGCGTACAGCCGCTGCCACCGCTGCGGTCGTTCGCGCTCGGTTTACCGCAAATTCGGCCTCTGCCGGATCTGCCTGCGCGAGATGGCGCACCAGGGTCAGATCCCCGGCATGACGAAGTCCTCGTGGTGAACGGAGTCAACGCATGTCGATGACAGACCCGATCGCCGACTTCCTCACGCGGATTCGCAACGCGATCCACGCCTCGCATGAGACGGTGCTGATGCCTGCCTCGCGCCAGAAGGCGGAGCTCGCCCGGATCCTCGCCGAGCAGGGCTACATCGACGCCTACAGCGTGGCGGCGGCGACCGATGCACCGGGCGAGGTGCTCGAGATCCGCCTGCGCTATGACGACACGCGGCGTTCGGCGATCACGGGCCTGCGCCGCGTCTCGCGCCCCGGACGGCGCACGTACGTGGATGCCAAGCACATCCCGCGCGTCCAGGGCGGGATGGGGACGGCGATCGTCTCGACCTCGAGCGGAGTGATGACCGGCCACGAGGCCCGCGCAGCGGGTGTCGGCGGCGAGGTCGTGGCGGAGGTGTGGTGAATGTCGCGTATCGGTAGAGCACCGATCCCGGTCCCGAGCGGCGTGCAGGTCACGATCGAGCCCGAGCTCGTCAGCGTCAACGGCCCAAAGGGCGCGCTGTCGGAGCGGATCCCGCGCGACATCGGTGTGGCCCAGGATTCCGACCAGATCCTCGTCACGCGGCCGACCGACCGCGGTGAGCACCGTGCGCTGCACGGACTTGTGCGCACGCTGGTCGCGAACATGGTGATCGGCGTCACCGACGGCTACGAGAAGCGCCTGGAGATCCAGGGCGTCGGCTACCGCGCGCAGCTGAAGGGCAGCGACCTCGAACTCGCGCTCGGCTACTCGCACCCGGTCAACGTCGTCGCGCCTGAGGGCATCGAGTTCGAGGTGCCGGCGCCGACCCGCGTCGTCGTGCGCGGCATCTCCAAGCAGCAGGTCGGCGAGGTGGCTGCCTACATCCGCAAGCAGCGCCCGCCGGAGCCCTACAAGGGCAAGGGCATCCGCTACGAGGGCGAGGTCGTCGTCCGCAAGGTCGGCAAGCGAGCATGAGCGTCATCACCAAGGAAGCTCGCCGCCTGCGCCGCCGCCGCCGCGTCCGCGCCAAGGTCTCGGGCACAGCCGTGCGGCCGCGCGTTTCCGTGTTCCGCTCCAACCGAGGTATCTCCGCACAGCTGATCGACGATGTCGCCGGCAACACGCTGGCCGCCGTCAACTGGACCGAGCCCGAGCTGCGGGCGCTGCCGTCCGCCGACCGCGCGGCTCGCGCCGGCGCGATGCTCGCCGAGCGGGCCAAGGCAGTCGGCATCACTAGCGTCGTTTTCGACCGTGGCGGCTACCGCTATCACGGCAGGGTCAAGGCGCTTGCGGAGGGAGCGCGGGAAGCCGGACTGTCGTTCTGAGCTACCCTTGCCGATCCCCATGCGAATCGATCGAACAGTCAGCCCCGCCGGCCTGGACCTCCAGGAGCGCGTGGTCGAGATCAACCGCGTCGCCAAGGTGGTCAAGGGCGGACGTCGCTTCTCGTTCACCGCTCTGGTCGTCGTCGGCGACGAGAAGGACGTCGTGGGCGTCGGCTACGGCAAGGCCAACGAGGTGCCGCTCGCGATCCAGAAGGGCGTCGAGGCGGCCAAGAAGGCGCTCTTCCGCGTGCCCAAGCACGGCGCCACGATCACCCATGAGACGACCGGCTGCTTCGGCGCCGGCCGCGTGTTTCTCAAGCCCGCCGCGCCGGGCACCGGAGTGATCGCCGGCGGCGGCGTGCGCGCCGTGCTGGAGCTTGCCGGCATCCACGACATCCTTTCCAAGAGCCTCGGCTCGCAGAACCCGATCAACCTGGTCAAGGCCACTGTTGAGGGCCTGCAGGGCCTCTCGACCCCAGCCGAGGTCGCCAAGCTGCGCGGTCTGAGCGTCGCCCAGGTCCTCGGCCTCGTCGACAAGCGCATACCCCTCACCGAGACGCTGCCCGCAAACGCCGGCGACGCACCCGAAGCAGCGCCGGCCGCCGTCGTCGCCGAGCCCGAGGCGGCGAGCGCATGAGCGTTCTGCGCGTCACCCAGCAGCGCTCCCGCAACGGCGCCAACAAGCGCCAGCTGGACACGCTGCGCTCGCTCGGTCTGCACCGGATCGGGCACACCGTCGACGTCAATGACACGCCCCAGTCGCGCGGCATGCTGCACGCAGTGCGCCATCTCGTTTCGGTCGCGCCGCCGCAGGAGTCCAAGTGAGCCCCGCGGCCAAGCGCCCGGCAGCGGCCGAGGAGGCGCCGGAGGCGGCTCCCGAGCAGTGGATCGGGCTGCATTCGCTGCGCCCCGCTCCGGGCAGCCGGCGCCCGCGCAAGCGCGTCGGCCGCGGCGAGGGCTCGGGCACCGGTAAGACCTCTGGCCGCGGCCAGAAGGGCTACGGCTCGCGCTCGGGCGCGAAGGACCGCTCGCGCTTCGAAGGTGGCCAGATGCCGATCCACATGCGGATGCGCAAGCTGCGCGGCCCGCACAAGAAGCAGTCGATGCCGTTCGAGCCTTTCCGCACGCACACCCAGCCGGTCAACCTCGCCGACCTCGAGGCCCGCTTCGAGGCCGGCGCGCAGGTCACCCTCGAAGCCCTGCGCGGCGCCGGGCTGGGGACGCGCAAGGGAATCCCGGTCAAGATCCTCGCGCGGGGCGAGCTGGCAAAGGGCCTGACGGTGCATGCACACGCCTTCAGCGCGACGGCGCGCGAGCGCATCGAGGCTGCAGGCGGCAGCTGCGTAGTGGTCGAGAAGTAGTCAGCCATCTCGCGCCGCTGCGCTCGCAACCAATCAGGCCGACCCACTAAACTGACCCCAGGGTCTCGATGATCAACACGATTCTCTCCGCGCTGACCGTCCGAGACATTCGGAGGAAAGTCGCTTTCACGGCGCTCATGCTGGGGCTCTACCGCCTCGGCGCGCACCTGTACGTGCCCGGCGTCAACGTCGCCGCAGTCAAGGCGAACTCCGCGCTCAGCGGCTCCGGCATCTTCAGCTTCCTGAACCTCTTCTCCGGTGGCGCCCTGTCGCAGCTGGCGATCTTCGCCCTCGGGATCATGCCCTACATCACGGCGTCGATCATCCTGCAGCTGCTGCAGGTCGTCGTGCCCTCGCTGGAGAAGCTCCGCCAGGAGGGGGAAGTCGGGCAGGCGCGCCTGACCCAGTACACGCGCTACCTCACCGTCGGCCTGGCCTTCGCGCAGTCGATCGGCTACGTCTTCCTCTTCCACTCGCTGCCGAGCGGCAGCGCCGGCGCGATCATCCCGAACTTCGACCTCCAGCACATCTTCCTGATCGTGATCTCGCTGACCGCCGGCACGGTCGTCGTGATGTGGATGGGCGAGCTGATCACCCAGCACGGGATCGGCAACGGGATCTCGCTGATGATCTTCGCGAACATCGTTTCGCGCCTCCCCGGCGCCGCGCAGACCTGGTACCAGTCCAACAACCAGGTCTTCAAGGTCGTCCTTCCGTTCCTGGTGCTCGCCGTCGTCGCCGCCGTCGTCTTCGTGCAGGAGGGCCAGCGCCGGATCCCGGTCCAATACGCCAAACGCGTGATCGGCCGGCGAATGACCTCGGGCGGCCAGACCTATCTGCCGCTGCGTGTGAACATGGCCGGCGTCATCCCGGTGATCTTCGCGGCCTCGTTGATGGCGTTCCCGCCGACGATCGGCCAGATCGTCAACACCCGATGGTCGATCAAGCTCGAGGACTTCTTCTCCCCCAACGGCTGGCACTACATCCTGGGCGAGGCGATCCTGATCGTCGTCTTCACCTACTTCTACACCGCGGTGACGTTCAACCCGGTGGAGCAGGCCGACAACCTGAAGAAATTCGGCGGCTTCATACCGGGCGTCAGACCCGGTCGGCCGACGGCCGAATTCCTCGATCGGATCCTCGCGCGGCTGACCTTTCCCGGCGCTCTGTATCTCGCGGCCGTCGCCGCGCTGCCGGCGATCGTCTACGCCCGCACCGGTGAGAACTTCAACTTCGGCGGCACCTCGATCATCATCGTGATCGGGGTCGCGCTGGACACGATGAAACAGCTCGAAGCGCAGCTGATGATGCGTAACTACGAGGGATTCCTCAAGTCCTGAGCGCGACCGGCTAGGCTTGGCTTCCGCGGCGCCGCGAGCCCGGAGCGAGCTGGCCAAACCTTCAAGATGTCTGAACTGAATCTGATCCTGCTGGGTCCCCCCGGCGCCGGCAAGGGCACCCAGGCCGCGCTGCTGACCGACGATTTCGGCCTTCCCCACATCGCGACCGGGGACATTCTTCGCGCGGCGCGCGAGGCCGGGAGTGAGCTGGGACTGCTCGCCAAGGAGTACATGGACAAGGGCGAACTGGTCCCTGACACGGTCGTGATCGGGGTGATCCTCGAGCGCGTGGGCGACGACGACGCGCGCGACGGCTTCCTTCTGGATGGCTTCCCGCGGACGATCGAGCAGGCGGGCGCGCTCGGCCAGCAGCTCGAATCCCACGACCGCCGACTGACCGCGGTGCTGCTGCTCGAGGCCCCCGACGAGCTCGTCGTGCAGCGGATCTCCGGCCGGCGGATCTGCCGCAAGGAGGGCCACGTGTACCACGTCGACTTCGACCCGCCCAAGCGCGAGGGACGCTGCGACATCGACGGCTCCGAGCTCGAGCAGCGCGACGACGACCGGGAGGAGACTGTTCGCAACCGCCTCGACGTCTACCACACCCAGACCGAGCCGCTGATTGGCTACTACGAGGAGCGCGGTCTGCTGCGACGCTTCGACGGCACCCGCTCGCCGACGCAGGTCCACGAGAGGATCCGCGCGACGCTCGCGACGCTGCGGCTCGAGGAGGACCTGTGATCATCCGCAAGTCGCCGGCGGAGATCGACAGCATCGCCGCCTCCGGCGCGATCCTTGTGCGCACGCTGCGCCTGCTCGAGCGCCAGATCCGTCCCGGCGTGACGACGGCAGAGCTCGACGGCGCAGCCGAGCGCTACATCCGCTCGCAGGGCGCGGTGCCGACCTTCAAGGGCTACCGCGGTTTTCCCGCCTCGATCTGCGCGTCGCCCAACTCGATGATCGTGCACGGGATCCCCGGCCCCTACGCGCTCGAGCGCGGCGACGTGATCTCGCTCGACGTCGGTGTCACGCTCGACGGCTGGGTCTCCGACGCGGCGCGCACGTTTGCCGTTGGCCCCGTCGGCGTACCCGCCCAGAACCTGCTCGCCGGCACCGAGCGCTCGCTGATGGCGGCGGTCGAGCAGTGCGTCGCCGGCAACCGGCTCGGCGACGTGTCCCACGCCGTCCAGGCCAGCGCCGAAGCCGACGGACTGGCGATCGTGCGCACGCTCGTCGGGCACGGCGTGGGGCGCAAGATGCACGAGGACCCCCAGATCCCGAACTTCGGCGATCCCGGCACCGGACCGCGGCTGGAGGAGGGTATGGTGCTCGCGATCGAGCCGATGACGACCGCCGGCGGCCCCCTCGTGCGCCTCGGCGATGACGGCTGGTCGATCTTCTCAGAGGACGGTTCGCTCACAGCGCACTTCGAGTTCACCGTTGCGATCACCGCGGATGGGCCGCGCGTACTGACGCCATGGCACCGTCCCGACGGCGAGGAGCCCGTACTTGGTAACATCCGCGGTCGCGCTCGGGTCGGCTGACCCGGGTTCGTCCGTGCGTAATCCGCGGGAGGTAGCGGCAGCCGCCCCGGCTGCCAGAGCCGCCCCGTCCGGATCCATCCGAAAGGGACCATGAAGGTACGACCGTCGGTCAAGCCGATGTGCGAGAAGTGCAAGATTGTTCGCCGACACGGCATCGTTCACGTGATCTGCACCAAGAACCCGCGCCACAAGCAGCGGCAGGGCTAGCGCGATGGCACGTATCGCCGGCGTCAACCTGCCGCTGAACAAGCGCGTCGAGATCGGCCTGACCTACATCTACGGGATCGGCCGCCCGACCGCGAACAAGCTGCTCACGGGCAGCGGCGTCTCCGCGGACACCTACGTGCGCGACCTCACCGAGGAGGAGGTCGGCAAGCTCCGCGACGCGATCGACCAGGAGCTCACGGTCGAGGGCGACCTGCGGCGCGAGCGCTCGCAGGACATCAAGCGGCTGACCGAGATCGGCTGCTACCGCGGTATCCGCCACCGCCGCGGCCTGCCCGTGCGCGGTCAGAACACGAAGACCAACGCGCGCACGCGCAAGGGTCCCCGCCGGATGCAGGTCGCGGGCAAGAAGAAGGCCGGTAAGAAGTAATGCCGGCTCCGAGACGCCCCGCCCGGGGCCGCCGCAAGGTCAAGAAGAACATTCCGGTCGGCCAGGCGCACATCAAGACGTCTTTCAACAACACGATCGTGTCGCTGACCGACCAGCAGGGCAACGTGATCGCGTGGGAGTCCGCGGGCGGCGCCGGCTTCAAGGGGTCGCGCAAGTCCACCCCGTTCGCCGCGCAGGTGACGGCGGACGCGGCGGCTCGCAAGGGCATCGAGCAGGGCCTGCAGAAGGTCGAGGTCTTCGTCAAGGGGCCCGGCTCCGGACGCGAGACCGCGATCCGCTCGCTGCAGGCGGCCGGGCTCGACGTGACCGGCGTGCGTGACGTCACCCCCCAGGCCCACAACGGGTGCCGGCCGCGCAAGCGCCGGCGCGTCTGAGAGTCCCGTGGCCAGAGACACATCACCCCAATGCAAGCAGTGCCGCCGCGAGGGTCAGAAGCTCTTCCTCAAGGGCGAGCGCTGCCTGACAGACAAGTGCGGCGTCGAACGGCGCTCCTACCCGCCGGGCGAGCACGGCCGGGGCCGCCAGAAGCAGAGCGAGTACCGCCTGCAGCTGCGCGAGAAGCAGAAGGCGCGCCGCTACTACGGGCTGCTCGAGAAGCAGTTCCGCGGCTACTACGAGAAGGCCTCGCGCCAGCCGGGGATCACCGGCGAGAACCTGTTGACGCTGCTCGAGTGCCGGCTCGACAACGTGCTCGTGCGGCTCGGCTTCGCCGCCTCGCGCCGCCAGGCGCGTCAGCTCGTCCGTCACGGCCACTGGACCGTCAACGGCCGCCGCGTCGACATCCCCTCCTACCAGGTCCGTCCCGGCGATGTGATCGCGGTCAAGGCTGGAACGCCCGCCCAACAGGTGATCCGCGATGCGACCGAGCTGACCGGGCAGGTGCCGGCCTGGCTGCAGGCCGATCACGACGGACTCACCGCGAAGGTCCTGCGCAAGCCCGAACGCCGCGAGGTCGCGGCCCCGGTGCAAGAGCAGCTCATCGTCGAGCTGTACTCAAAATAGCTTCCCCTCTTCACACTCTGGCCGGCGCCCGGGCGGGCCTGCGAGCTTTCAGAACACGACGACGTTAGGACCCCGATGCTTGACTTCCAAATCCCCCGGATCACTAGCGAATCCGTCGATGACAACCGTGGCTCGTTCGTCATCGAGCCGCTGGATCGTGGTTTCGGCTACACGTTCGGCAACTCGCTGCGCCGCGTCCTGCTCTCCTCGCTCGCCGGTGCGGCGGTGACGAGCGTTCGGATCGAGGGGGTGGCCCACGAGTTCTCGACGATCAGCGGGGTCAAGGAGGACGTCACCGACATCGTGCTCAACCTCAAGGGCATCGTCTGCCGGATGCACTCCGACGCGAGCGAGATCGAGGCGGCGCTCGTCGCCACCGGTCCCGGCGACATCACCGCCGCCGACATCGACCTCCCGTCCGGCGTCGAGATCCTCAATCCGGAGGTCCACATCGCGACGCTCGACAAGAAGTCGCGCCTCGAGCTGTACCTGACGATCGGCCGCGGTCGCGGCTATCGTCCCGCCGAGGACAACAAGTCGCCGGACCAGCCGATCGGCGTGATCCCGATCGACTCGATCTTCTCGCCGGTGCGGCGCGTCGCCTACGCGGTCGAGCAGGCCCGTGTCGGGCAGCGCACCGACTTTGACAAGCTGACGCTCGATATCGAGACGGACGGCTCCGTCGATCCGCAGGCGGCGCTGCGCGAGGCGGCCGAGCTGCTCATCTCGCAGCTCGCGATCTTCACCGACGAGGACCGCATCGAGGAGCTGCGCGCCGGCCCGGCCGGCCAGCTCGACGGCGGGCTCGGCGGCGCCGCGGGCGTAACGCCACTGGCCCTGCAGGGCGAGGAGTGGGGGATCCTGATCGAGGAGCTCGAACTCGGCGTGCGCTCGTACAATTGCCTCAAGCGCGCCGGCATCCAGACCGTCGGCGACCTGATCTCGAAGTCCGAGGCGGAGCTGAACGCGATCCCGAACTTCGGCAAGAAGTCGATCGACGAGGTCATCGAGACGCTGGAGGCTCGCGGTCTGAGCCTGCGCGAGGACTGAGGCGACGGACCGATGCGCCACCAACGCAAGCGCTACCAGCTCAGCCGCGACCCGGCACACCGCAAGGCGCTGCTCGCGAACCTCTCCAAGGAGGTCATCGAGCACGAGCGGATCAAGACGACGGAGGCCAAGGCCAAGGCCGTCAAGCCCGAGCTCGAGAAGCTGATCACGCTCGCCAAGCGCGGCGATCTGCACGCCCGCCGCCAGGCGCTCGCAGCGCTCGGTCAGGACACCTTCGTCGTCCACCAGCTCTTCGAGGTGGTCGCCCCGCGCTACCAGTCGCGTCCCGGCGGCTACACCCGCATCCTCAAGCTCGGCCCCCGCGCGAGCGACTCGACGGAGATGGTCCTGCTCGAGCTGGTTTAAGGGGGCGAGCTTCGCTCGCCGGCGTGGAGGCTTCGCTTGACGCCGCCGCGGCCCGCAAGGGGTAGGGTCGGCTCGGTGCTCGTTTCGCTGGATTACCTGTACACGCCGTCCGCCGGCGTGCACGCCCCATGCAGACCAGCCTGACCACCAAGCTCACGCTCGCCTATGACGGCACGGATTTCGCCGGCTGGGCGCGCCAGCCGGGGCTGCGCACGGTCCAGGAGGAGGTGGAGCGAGCGATCGAGCAGGTCCTCGGCGAGCCGCTCGCGCTCAGCGTCGCCGGGCGCACGGATCGCGGCGTGCACGCGTGGGCGCAGGTCGCGAGCTACCGCCACGAGGCGCTCGACCCGCGCCGTCTGAACGGCCTGCTGCCCGACGACGTGGCTGTGCTGGCGAGCGAGCCGGTCGAGCCGGCGTTCGATGCACGTCGCTCGGCACGCAGCAGGACCTACTGCTACCGCGTCCTCGCCGGCCCGGTGCGCTCACCGTTCGAGCGTGGGCGCGCGCTCTGGGTGCCCGGCCGGCTCGACGTCGCCGCGCTGCGCGCCTGTGCGGCCGCACTCGTCGGCACGCACCGCTTCACCGCCTTCACGCCGACAGAAACCGACCACGTGCGCTTCGAGCGCGACGTCATCAACGCTCGCTGGGAGGAGCACGGCGATCTGCTCGAGTTCTGGATCGAGGCCGACAGCTTCCTGCGCCAGATGAATCGCGTGCTGGTCGGGACGATGCTCGAGGTGGCCCGCGGGCGGCGGTCGATCGAGGATTTCGAGGCGCTCCTCCAGGGGCGCCCGCGCGGGCACGCCGGTCTGACGGCGGCGCCGCACGGCCTCCACCTCGTGCGCGTCTCCTACGCCTGAGAGCGGCGCGGGCGATCGCTGCGTCGTGGCCGCGCGCCCGAATATCCTGGGTCTGTGCGCGATGTCCTGCTGACCAACGACGACGGCATCGAGGCCGCCGGGCTGCAGGCGCTGCGGGCCGCGCTGGCTGCGATTGACGACGTCAGGCTGCTGGTGATCGCCCCCGACGCCAACCGCTCGGCGATGGCGCGCTCGATCACAACGCGGCGTCCGCTGTGGGTCACCGAGGTTCCCTTCGACGACGGCAGCGTCGGCTTCGCGACCGACGGCACGCCGGTCGACTGCGTGCGCCTCGCGAACCTCGGGCTGGTCGAGGGCTTCCAGGTCGACCTGGTCGTCTCGGGGATCAACCACGGCGCGAACCTCGGGGACGACATCACCTACTCGGGGACCGTCGCGGCGGCGCTCGAGGGCCTGATCCTCGGTGTTCCCGGGATCGCGGTCTCGCAGCAGTCGCGCGACGGCGAGCTGGACTTCACCGTGACTGGCAACTACGACTTCACCCTCGCCGCGGCGTTTGTGGCCCGCCTCGTCGAATCGCTCGTGGACTCGCCGCTCCCGCCGGCGACGCTGCTGAACATCAACGTCCCGGGTGGCCCGCCCGCGGGGGTGTCGGTCACCCATCTGGGTAAGCGCGTCTACCAGGACGAGCTGCGGCTCGACAGCGAGGAGGAGACCGGCCGCCACTACTGGATCTACGGCACCGCACTCGGCTACGAGGACGAGCCCGGGAGCGACATCGATGCGCTCGCGCACGGCTGGATCGCGCTCACGCCGCTGCACTTCGACCTGACCGATCGCCCGGGCATCGCTGCGCTGGAGCGACTCGACCTTGGGCGGCTGCTGCCGTCGTGAGCGATCAGGGCGACCCTGGCGCGCGGGCCGCGCAGCTTCGCGAGCTTTTGGCCCACCACTCGCAGCGCTACTACGTCGAAGACGACCCCGAGATCGGTGATGAGGAATACGACGAGCTCTACCGCGAGCTGGTCGAGATCGAGGAAGCCCATCCCGAGCTGATCACGCCGGACTCCCCGACCCAGCGCCCCGGCGGCGCCCCGGTCGAGCGGCTCGAGAAGGTCGTTCACCTCCAGCCGATGCTCTCACTCGCCAACGTCCGCTCCGAGGAGGAGCTGCGCGCGTGGGTCGCCCGAATGCGCACCCACCTCGCCCGCGAGGGCATCGAGGATCCCCGGTTCCGCTTCGTCTGCGAGCCGAAGATCGACGGCCTGGCGGTTTCACTGATCTACCGTGACGGCGTGTTCGAGCAGGGCGCGACGCGGGGCAACGGCGAGATCGGCGAGGACGTCACGCACAACCTGCGCACGATCACGCAGATCCCGCGCCGGATCGAGGGCGCTCCGGCGCTGCTCGAGGTGCGCGGCGAAATCTACATCTCGCTGCCGGACTTCCAGGCGCTCAACGAGCGCCGCGCCGCCGCGGGTCTCTCCACGTTCATGAATCCGCGCAACTCGGCGGCCGGGACGATCCGCCAACTCGACCCGGCGCTGACCGCGCAGCGCCCGCTCTCGATGTGGGCCTACGCCGTCGGCGCCGTCGAGGGGCTCGAGTTCACGGACCAGTGGGAGGTGCTCGGCTGGCTGCGCGATCACGGCTTTCCGGTCAACCACGAGATCGTGGTGGCGGACGAGGAGGAGGCGGTTGTCGCTCAATGCCTCGAGTGGCAGCGCCGGCGCGGCGCGCTCGACTTCGAGATCGATGGGGTGGTCGTGAAGGTCTCGGACTTCGAGCTGCAGCGCCGGCTGGGCTCGGTCGGCCGCGACCCGCGCTGGGCGGTGGCCTGGAAGTTCCCGCCGACGACGGCGAAGACGCGGCTGCTGGCCGTGCACTGGAACGTCGGCAAGTTCGGCGACCTGCACCCCTTCGCGGAGCTCGAGCCGGTGCGTGTCGGAGGCGTGACCGTGCGCATGGCGACGTTGCACAACGAGGAGGACCTCGCGCGCAAGGATCTGCGCGAGGGCGACGAGGTGATCGTGCTGCGAGCCGGCGACGTGATCCCCCAGGTCGTGTCGCCGGCGCCGCATGCGTTGGAGAACCCGGACCGCAGCCCCCCCGTGGCGGTGCCCTCGCGCTGCCCGATCTGTGCGACGCCGACCATCAAGCCGGCGGGAGCGGTGTTCACGCTGTGCCCCAACCGCGAGTGCCCCGGCCGCCAGTGGCAGCTGCTGCGCCATTTCGTCTCGCGCGGCGCGATGGACATCGACGGCCTCGGCGAGAAGCAGGTCGGCGTGCTGCTCGAGCGCGGTCTGGTGCGCGGGGCGGCCGACCTCTACGCGCTGCGCGAGGAGCAGCTGCTCGAGCTCGACGGCTTCGCCGAGCTCTCCGCAAAGCGGTTGATCGCGGCGATCGATGCCTCCCGCAGGCGGCCGTTTGCCCGCGTGCTCTTCGCAATCGGCATCGAGGAGGTCGGTGAAGTCACCGCTCGCAACCTGGCGGCACAGTTCCGTACGATCGACGCCCTCCTGGAGGCCTCCCGCGAGCAGATCGAGCAGACGCCCGGCGTCGGGCCGAAGATGGCGGCGACGATCACCGAGCAGCTTGCAGATCCCGGAATGCGCGAGCTGATCGAGCGCCTGCGCGGTGCCGGCCTGCGCTTCGAAGAGGAGGGACCGCCACCGGGAGACGGGCCGCTCGCTGGGCTGACGTTCGTCCTCACCGGAACGCTGCCGACGCTCACGCGCGAGGCTGCGACAGAGCTGATCCAGACCGCCGGCGGGCGCGTCGCAAGCTCGGTGTCACGAAAGACCGACCACCTCGTCGCGGGAGACAGCGCCGGCTCCAAGCTCGAGAAGGCCGAGCGCCTTGGCGTCGCGGTGATCGACGAGCCGGGGCTGCTCAAGCTGCTGGGACGCTGAGTTTCGCGAGCGCGATCGTCATCGTGTCCTGCGCCGATTGCGCCGCCGTGACGTTGACATGGTTCATCAGGAAGGCGAAGGCAAATGTCCCGTTGCACCACCCTGCGAGGTCGGAGGCGTCGCTGAGCGTGCCGGTCTTGGCCATGCAGTGACCGGACGCCGCGCTGTGGGGCATTCGCAACGCCAGCGTGCCGCTCTCGCTCACCACCGGGAGCGACGCGCGCAACACCGCCCCGATCGCCTGCAGCGAGGCGACGCCTCCCGGGCTGAGGTCGCGCAGCAGCGTGACGACGTCAAGCGGACTCGTGTGGTCGCCGCGCGATAGTCCTGAGCCGTCCACGACGGTGGGCGTCAGATGCAGTCCGGCGAGGAACTGGGAGACGACCGCGGCGCCCGCAGCGGTCGTCCCGCCGGCGCCGAAGCGGGCCCCCAGCGCCTTCAGCAGCATCTCCGCAAAGAAGTCGTCGGATGGCAGTGCGGTCAGCTTCACGAGCGTCGTCATCGGCGGCGAGTCGATGCTGGCCAGCAGCTTCGCGCCCGTCGGCGGGAGCTCGCCGGCATGCGAGCGGCCGGTGACCACGACGCCGTCGCGCCGAAGCGTGCCCGCAAGCTCGAACGCGGCGTACGCCGGCGGCGAGCCGAGCGACCCGCTCAGACCGCGGTTGAAGGCCAGCGCGCTCAGCTCGCCGACGAGGTTGGGGTCGACGCCGTAATTGGTTGCGGGACCGCCGCGGAGGCTGTCGAAGTAGGACTCATCGCCGATGATCGATCCCTTCACCTTGTGGATGTGCGTGTTCGCGATGAGCAGCTCGGCGAGCGCCTGCACGCTGGTTCCGCTGCCGTAGTTGGCCCTGATGAACCCTTGGCTGCCGAACGTCGGGTCGCCACCGCCGTGCAGGTAGAGGTTGCCGACGAACAGTCCGCCAGGCTCGAGCTGCCCGACGCCGTAGACGGTTGTCTGCAGCGTCCCGCTCAGGCCGAAGCGATCGAGCGCCGTCGAGAGCGTGTAGAGCTTCTCGACCGACGCCGGGTTGCGCGGCACCGAACCGTCGTCGTCGAACAGCACCTCGCCGTTGGCGAGATCGACGACGTAGGCACCGGAGTGGCCCCCGAGCGGCTTCATCGCCCTGGTCATCACCGTGCGCAGATGAGCGACCTCGGCCGCCGGCAGGGGCGGACCGTGCCCGGTGGTGCCGGTCGTGCCGGTCGGGCCCGTCTTTCCGGTGGGCCCGTTCTTGCCGGTCGGGCCGGTCTTCCCTGTCGAGCCGGTCGCGCCGCTGGGCGCGACCGTGCCTCCGTTGGAGACCGGGCCGGTCGGGCCGCCGCTGGACGCCGCCGCGGCGGCGCCCGGACCGAGCGCGAGAGCGGCGAGGGCAACGAGCGTCTTGATCGTCGAGCGAGCTCGCACGCGCAGCCAAGGATAGTGGCGGGCTCGGCGTAGAATCGCAGTCAGCGATGGGCACGCTCGTTCCCCTCGAGCCGGTCACGCACCGCCCCGCAGCTGATCGAGGGGCGGCGTCGAAGGTCGCGCTCGTGCTCGGTGGCGGCGGTGTGACGGGTGGCGTTTACGCGGTCGGCGCGCTGCGAGCGCTGGACCTGCTGTCGGTGAACATGTCCGTCAATCAGTTCGACGTCTTCCTCGGAACCTCGTCGGGATCGTTCGTCGCGGCGCTCGCGGCCAACGGCGTGACCTCGGAGGAGATGATGCAGGTGGTGCTCGGCGAGCGTCCGACAGCGTTTCGCGACCTGGACGCCGGAACGCTGCTGCCGCTGAACGTGTCCGGGCTCGTGCGCAGCGCCATCGGCCTGCCGCGCCATCTGCTCCAGCTCTCCTACCAACTGGCCACGGCGCGCGGCGGCGGCGCCCTGGTCGACGCTTTGCTCGCGTTCGCCGACTCGCTGCCCGCCGGCTTCGCGACCACCGCTGGGATCGAGCGCTACCTGCGCGAGGTGCTGGCCGACCCCGAGCGCTCTGACGACTTCCGCACGCTTGCGCGGGAGCTGTACATCGTTGCGACCGACCTCGACAGCTGCGAGCGGATCATCTTCGGCGAGCCGGGTTGGGACGACGTCCCGATCTCGCGCGCGGTCAGCGCCTCAAGCGCGTTGCCCGTGCTCTACGCGCCGGTACGGATCGGCGATCGCGAGCTGATCGACGGCGGGATCGTTTCGACCACCAACCTCGACGTCGCCGCGGCGCACGGCGCGACGTTGATCATCGTCGTCAACCCGCTCGTCCCGTTCAGCAGCGAGCGTCCCGGCCGGGGCGGGCGTGGGGCGGGGCGCGTCTCCGACTTCGGCTTCTCCCAGATCGCCTATCAGTCGTTCAAGCTGCTCGCCCACCAGCGCCTGCACGAGCGGCGCGAGAGTTGGGCGGCCCGCTTCCCGGGTGTCGACATTGTGCTGATCGAGCCCGACCGCGACGACAAGCTGATGTTCGAGACCTCGCTGATGAGCTACTCCTCGAGGATCGAGATCGCCAAGCACGGCTTCCGCTCGGTCACCCACAAGCTGGCCGGAGACTACGACCGCCTCAAGGAGGTCTGCGCCCGCCACGGCGTCGAGATCTCGGCCGAGCGCGTTCGCGGCGTGCTCGAGCATTTCGCGCCCGAGCAGGAGCGCAGCCAGGGCTGGCGGCGAATCTTCGAGCAGACGACCGGCGCGGTAATTCGCCAGGCCGGCGGCAGCTGAGCCGCTCGGGGCGCGGTGCGCGGGCGGCGTGGCGAACGACCGCGGGCCACGGCGCGCCTCGGCGGCGGGAGGTGGGCTGAGCGGGATCGTGCTTGCCGGCGCCGGAAGGCGGCCGGGTGCGCCGAAGCTCCCAGGGCCCACGTGCCCCCGGCGCCGGAAGGCGGCCGGGTGCGCCGAAGCTCCCAGGGCTCACGTGCCGGGGGGCCGGCACGTGAGCATCAGGGATGCGCTACGCCTCCACCGGCTGGCGGACAACGGTGAGGCGCCGCAGGTTCTCCAGAAACAGGGCCTTATCGATCCGACCTTGAAAGATCGGGACGCCCATCTCCATGCACTTCGAGATCACTTCGCGGCGTTCCAGGCCGGCCTCGCGCGCGAGCTCCGTGGGCGTCAGGTGATTCGCCATCGGTGCGTCCCTCCTGTGATCGTGACCGCAACTAGATATACCTCTTCGCCAGGACGGATACAAGCGAAATTCGAAAAGCCGCCTCAGACTGGGTTGTCGACTCGGACATCGGTGTGTCGCACGCCGAAGCGGGTGGCCAGATGTTGCCCGAGCGCATTGACGCCGAACGTCTCGGTGGCGTAGTGCCCGGCGGCGATGAAGTGGATTGACGCCTCCTGCGCAAGCGCGCTCGCCCACTCCGCCGGCTCGCCGGTCACGAACGCGTCGAGTCCCGCCGCGATCGCATCGTGGACGCTGCGGGCTGCGCCGCCGGACACGATCCCGACGCTGCACACCATCGGCGGCCCGCCGAGGAACGCGAGCGGTGCGCGCCCGGTCAGCGCCGAAACGCGTGCGACGAACTCACCGGCTGCGACCCCATCGCCACCGTAACGAGCTCGTACGCCGATCTCGCGTTCGCCGTGGCGGCCGAAGGGCTGCGGATCGGCGAGTCCGAGGCCGGCGGCGATCAGCGCGTTGTTGCCAAGTTCCAGGTGGGCGTCGAGTGGAAGGTGATACGCGGCGAGGCTGACGTCGGCCCCCATCAGGAGCCGCAGGCGCTCGTGCAGGGCGCCGACGACACGCTGGTCGTCACCCTGCCAGAACAGTCCGTGGTGGGTGAGGATCAGCTGCGCGCCGGCATCGATCGCGCGTTCGAACAGCTCCAGGGTCGCCGACACTCCGGTTGCGACGTGTGTGACCTCCCGGCAGCCCTGCACCTGGAGCCCGTTGGGGCAGTAGTCCGCAAAGGTGTCAGGCTCGAGCAGGCGATCGAGTTCCGCCAGCAGCTCCGTCAGCAGCGCCATCGGCTCCGCACGGTAGCGGACCCCACGGCTGTGGGATACTGCGGCCCTCCCTCGGGGCGTGGCGCAGCCTGGTAGCGCGCACCGTTCGGGTCGGTGAGGTCCCCGGTTCGAATCCGGGCGCCCCGATTGGAGCAGCCGCGGCTGGGCTCGCCCGTGGGCGTGCGCGCCATCGGCAGCGCGTCCGGCTCAGGCACCGCCGTAGCTGACCACGAGGTCGGTGGCGACGCCGAGCAGGAAGCCGCAGGCGAGCAGACAGAGGCCGAGCTCCCCCTTCCGACGACGGTCCTCGCCGAGCCCGCGCCGCGACAGCGTCGAGTCCTCAGTCGGTCTTGGCCGATGTCGGCATCGGCACGCCGACGACGGGACGACTGCTGTTCTGCATCAGCGCGTGCGTGAGCGTGTTCGAGAGCACTTCGCGAACGCCATGCAGCCCGCGCGTGCCGGTCACGATCGCGTCGACGTTGAGCTCGTCCGCGGTTTCGACCACCGCCTCCCAGACCGACGTGCGCAGCGTCGCGGTGTGCGGCGTCGCGTTCAGTCCAGCGTCGCTCGCGATCTTCGCGCCCGCCGCTGCCACCGAGGCCGCGTCGGACTCGAGCCCGACGTCGGCTTCGCCGACGCCGTCGCCGAAATACGGTCCGAGCGCCGCGTAGCGGGCGACGATTCGCTCGATCGGCTCCCAGACGTTGAGGACGTGGGCAGAGGCGCCAGGGAAGAGCTTGGCGGTCACGGCGATGGCATGAGCTGCGCGCTCCGAGCCGTCATAGCAAACCAGGACGGTGGGGGCATCATCTGTCACGGGGATCTCAGTTCATCTCGCTTGCAGAGAGACTTCTCGCTGGACCCTACCGCAGAAAACGGCTGAGTGGCAAAAGCACTCACAGCGAGAAAAAATGAGTATTGGACATACCACTGGTTTCGCCCTAGCCTGTGGTTTCCTCTCCTCCCCCGTGCAAGGCCTCCGCGAACCCCTTTGATCCCTCTCGGAGGTCTTGCACATTTAAGGGCACGCCAAGGTCGGCCTGGGAACGTCTCGCGCCCTCAGGTCTCGGCTCGGTAGGGCTTTGCACGCCGGTGTGCGGCGTGGCCGTGTCGCGGCTCCGGCGTCGCGCTCGCTTGCGGGCGATGCGGGCCGAGGCTTGCACCCCATCCGCTCGGTCCACGGCCAACCGGACCGAGGATCCCCACCGGCCGTCAGCCGCTGCCGTCTGCGGATGCTTGCCTCGCGCGCGCCGCCGCGGGTGAGTGAGCAGCGCGGGCGAGTGCGAGGAACGCATCGCGGACCGGCGAGCCGGCGCCCGAGCGCCAGGCGGCTGAGAGCTCGATTGTCGGCGTCGGGCCCGCGATCGGGCGAAACGTGACACCGCTGCGATCGACCGATCCGACCGATGCCGGGACGAGCGAAACCCCGAAGCCACCGGCCACCAGGCTGATGATCGTCTGCATCTCGGCGACCTCGAGCACGTCCTCCGGCACGCCTCCGCCTTCCACCATCGCCGAGGTGAGGCTCGCGAACAGACCTGGTGCGTCGCGGCGGGCGAGGATCACGAATGTCTCGCCTCGCAGCTCCTCGGCGCGCAGGCGCCGGCGGGCGGCGAGCGGATGATCGGAGGGCAGCGCCGCCACGAGGCGCTCGCGTTGGATCGTCATCAGCTCGAGCCGGGGATCTATCTGCGACGCCGCGACCGGGCCGCGGATCACGCCGACGTCGAGTTCGCCGGAGAGCAGCGCCTCCAGCTGGACGACCGTCGGCAGCTCGCGCAGCATCAGTTCGACCTCGGGGCGCCCGGCGCGAAACTCGCGCAGGATGCCGGGGAGCGTCGGGCTGAACATCGCCGACCCAACAAATCCGACCGACAGCGCGCCGAGCGAGCCGCGGGCGATGTTGCGCGCGCGTTCGCCGGCCCGGTCGACGGCGCCGAGGATTGCTCGCGTGTCGTCGCGGAACCCCTCGCCGGCAGCGGTCAGCGTGACGCGTCGCCTGTTGCGTTCGAGCAACGTCACCCCCAGCTCTCGCTCGAGCGCGCGGATCTGCTGGCTGAGCGGCGGTTGTGAGATGTGCAGCCGTGTGGCGGCACGGTGGAAGTGCAGCTCCTCGGCCACCGCGAGGAAGTAGCGCAGGTGTCGAAGCTCCATGCGCCTGAACCCTACGCTCGCCGGAGGAGCGGATGCGCGAGAATCACAGCCGAGATCGATGCCCGAGCCCGGCGCCGCCACCACCCAACTCACGCCGGCGCACGCCGACGCGATCGAGATCTTCGCCGAGGTGCTCGCGCAGAGCGAGGACGAAGGCCTCGGCGACGATTTCTACAGCCGGCTGTGCGTCGGCATCACGCGCTGCACGGCGCTGCGCCGCGTTGTCATCTTCCGTTACGACTCCGCGCGCCGGCGGATTCTCGCCGCCGGCAGTCACGGCGTCGATCTCGAGCTCTTCCACGGTGACTTCTTCTCGCTCGAGTCCGCGGCGCTGGCGCGCGAGGCGCTCGAGCAGGACCGCGTGCTGGAGATCGCCGAGGATCTGGAGAGCCAGCTGCCGGCCGAGTACGTCGCCCGGCTGGCGGCACGCACCGTGGTCTGCTCGCCGATCTCGGCCCGCGGCCGCTGGCTCGGCGCGATCCTCGGCGACCGTGGTGGCGACGGGCCGCCGCTCACCGCGGCCGAACGCGAGGTGCTGTGGATCCTCGGCAAGATGGCGGCGCTGGCGGCGCTGGCGCGCGCCGCGACCCGGCAGCACGAGCGGGCGGTCGCGCTCGAGGGGCGGATCGACCTCGCGCGCGAGGTCCACGAAGGAGTTGTGCAGCGGCTGTTCGGCGTGTCCCTGGCGCTCTCCGGCGAGCAGCCGTTTGACGAGCAGACGCGGCGACGCTGCGCCGAGGAGGTCCAGCTGGCTCTCGGCGACCTGCGCGTGGCGATGCAGAGGCCGCTCGGCCGCTCGGTCGCCGCTACGAGCACGACGCTCGCCGAGGAGGTGGAACGCCTGCGCCACGAATACCCCGACCTCGGCATCACCGCGGACGACGGCGCGCAGGTGACGGCCCCGGCGGCGCTCGAGCCGCTCGCCCAGTCGGTGCTCGCGGAGGCGATCCGCAACGCCCACAAGCATGCGGACGCGACGCGCGTCGGCGTGCGCTCCCAGATGAGCGAGGGCACCTTCGTGCTCGAGGTCACCAACGACGGCGTACGGGGAAGCGGCGAGGCGGCTGGAATGGGCCTGCGCCTTGCCGGCTTCGAGGCGCTCCAGGCCGGCGGACTGCTCGAGTTCGGCGCACGCGACTCCGATCGCTGGCAGGTCCGCCTCGTTGTGCCCTACGAGGAGCCATGAGCGTTCCCACCGAAGCGCTCGACTCGCTCGGCGATCACCCCAAGCTGCGCGTCCTGATCGTCGACGATCACGACGTCGTGCACTGGGGCTTTCGGCTGATGCTCGGAAACCAGCCGTGGGTCGAGCGCACGCTGAGCTCGCGCTCGGGCGAAGAGGCCTACGCGCTGGCAGAGCGCTACAAGCCGGACGTCGCGCTCGTCGACCTGTTCATCGGCGAGGAGTCCGGGCCTGAGATCTGCCAGCAGCTGCGTGAACGCTCGCCCGGCACCAAGGTGCTGCTGATCAGTGGCGCCGGGCAGATCTCGGCGAGCGCCGCCAAGGCGGCGGGCGCCTCGGGCTTCATTCCCAAGGACTGGGGTGCCGGCGATATATCGAGCGCCGTTCGCATGGTCGGTCTCGGCATGACCGTCTTTCAGCCGCAGAGCGATGGCGAGACCGCGGCGCTCTCATCGCGCGAGCGCGAGGTGCTGGACCTGATCGCTCGCGGTTCGACCAACCGCGAAATCGCCGCTGCGCTGCATCTGTCGCCCCACACGATCCACGAGCACACGAGCAGCCTCTACCGCAAGCTCGGCGCGCGCAACCGCGCGGATGCGGTGCAGCGCGCCCATCGGGCCGGCCTGACTGGTTGACGGCGAGTCCGTCGAGCGCAGGACGATCCGTCTCGGCGGGCGCAGCGAACCCCCCGTGTGGGGGGTTCGGCACCCCCCTGAGCGGGGGTGATCCGCGCGCGTGGGGGCATGCACGCCGTCACACGCGCGATGATGTCGGCGTGCGGGTCGATCGGGGTGCTGCGGTCCTCTTTCCGGGCCAGGGGGTGTCTGTGGCGCGCTCGCAGGCACGCGTCGCCAACGCGATCCCGCAGCTACTGCAACTGGCCGGCGAGCTGATCGGCGAGGACTGCTTCGAGCTGGCAGGCCAGTCCACTCGCTACGCGCAGCCCGCGATCTTCCTCTCCAGCCTCGCCGCATTCCTCGAGCTCGAGGATCCCGTCGCAGCCGTGGCCTTCGCCGGGCATTCGCTGGGCGAGCTCTCGGCGCTGGCGGCCGCGGGGGCGCTGCGCTGGGAGGACGCGCTGGAGCTGGTCGTGCTGCGCGGTGCCTTGATGGACGAGTCGGGGAACGCCAACGGCGGCGACGGCAGCATGCTTGCGCTGCTGAAGAGCACGCCGGAGGAGGCAGCGGCCGTCGCCGCGGACGCTGGAGTCTGGGTCGCCAACGACAACGCCCCCGGACAGACGGTGCTCGCCGGCCCGCGTGAGGGGCTGCGCGAGGCTGCCCGGATCGCGCGCGAGCGCGGCGTGCGCTCGCTCGCCCTGGATGTGACCGGCGCCTTTCACTCACCGTGGATGGCCTCCGCGCAGCAGCCGTTTCACGAGGCATTGCAGCGCGTCGGCTTCAGCGACCCGGCGGTCACGGTCTTCTCGGGCCTGACCGCGCGGCCGTTCGTCGACCCGTGCGACGAGTTGGCGCGTGCCCTGACCTCGCCGGTGCGCTGGCGCGAGACGATGGTCGCGCTCGCCGCGCGCGGCGCTCACACCTTCATCGACGTCGGCCCCGATCAGGTGCTCGCGCGGCTCGTTTCGCGCAATCTGCAGGACGTCCAGGCGATCGCGCTCGAGGAGCACCATGTCGGCAACGCTTGAGCAGGCGCAGTCGCGGGAGCGCCCTGACGCGCTCGTGCACGCTGGAATCGTCGGCCTGGGCTGCGCGCTGCCACCGCGCGTCGTGCCCAACGCCGAGATCAGCCCGTCGATCGGCGTACAGGACGACTGGATCGAGCGTCGCACCGGGATCCGCGAGCGCCGCTACGCCGAGCCGGGGGCGCGGCTGGCCGAGCTGGCCGCCGCCGCCGGGCGCGCAGCGCTCGCTGACGCGGGCGTGAGCGGCGCGCAGGTCGACCTCGTGCTCGTCGCGAGCTGCAGCCAGGACTCCGTCATGCCCAACGCCGCGCCGCAGGTCGCCCACGAGCTTGGTGCGCCGCGGGCGGCGGCCTTTGACGTCGGCAGCGCCTGCACGGGCTTTCTCGCTGCACTCGCGGCAGCGCGCGCCATGCTCGCCTGCGGCGCCGCTCAGACCGCCCTTGTGATCGGCGCCGAGATCATGTCGCGCCACATCGATCCCAACGACCGCAACACGGCGGCGCTGTTCGGCGACGGCGCCGGCGCGATCGTCGCGACGGCGGGCGCCCCGGGTGAGCTCGGGCCGGTGATCCTCGGCAGCGACGGCGCCCACGCCGGCCTCGTCGTCGCCGATCGCGATACCCAGCTGCTGGCGATGGACGGCCACGAGACCTTCAAGCAGGCAGTCCGGCGGCTGTCGGAGGTTTCGATCGCCGCCAGCGAGGCCGCCGGCCTGCCGCTCGGAGAACTCGACCTCTACGTGTATCACCAGGCCAACACCCGCATCCTCACGAGCCTCGCGCAGCGACTCGCGCTCGATCCGCTCAAGGTCGTCGACGCGATCGCCACGGTCGGCAACACCTCGGCGGCGAGCGTCCCCCTGGCGCTAGAGCAGGCACGCAGCGATGGGCGCCTGAGCGCCGGCATGCGTGTCCTGCTGGGAGCCGTCGGCTCCGGCTTCACGTGGGGCGCGAGCGTCATCGAGTGGGGCATGGCATGAGCGACGCTCGGCCACCCGCAGCGTGCGCGCTGGTCACCGGCGCCTCACGCGGAATCGGCGCCGCGATCGCGCGCGCGATGGCGCAGGACGGATGGCCCGTCGCGATCAACTACCGCAGCGACGCACAGCAGGCTGCGGCGCTCGTCGCGGAGATCGAGGCCGACGGCGGCCGTGCCGTCGCGCTCGAGGGCGATGTCAGCGACCCGGCGACGCCCGCGCTGCTGCTGGCCGGTGCCGAGCAGGCGTTTGGCTCACCGGTGCTGGCGCTCGTCAACAACGCCGGCGTGCGTGCCGATGGCCTGGCGCTCTCGCTCAGCGACGAGGACTGGCGGGTCGTGCTCGACACCAACCTGGGCTCGACCTACCGGCTCACCCGCGGAGCGCTGCGCGCGATGATCCGCGCCCGCTTCGGCCGCGTGATCAGCATCGCCTCGGTCGTCGGGCCGCGCGCGAACGCCGGCCAAGCCAATTATGCAGCCTCGAAGGCCGCCGTGATTGCGTTCACCAAGACCGCCGCCGTCGAGGTCGCGCGGCGCGGTGTCACGATCAACGCCGTCGCGCCGGGCCTGATCGCGACCGACATGACCGAGGACATCCCCCAGGCTTTTCGCGACCGCGTGCCGGCGGCGCGCGCCGGCACCCCTGAGGAGGTCGCCGCGGCGGTCGCATTCCTCGCCTCCGATCGCGCGGCTTACATCACCGGCTCAACCGTGTACGTCGATGGCGGCCTGTCCGCCTGATTGCAACGAAAGGACACCCATGGCAGAACACTCAAGCGAGCAGATCGAGAAGGTCATCACCGACTCGCTGGTCAGCTTCGGCGCAAACGCCGACGACATCAACCGCGATGCGGAACTGACCGCGCTGGACATCGACTCGCTCGACCTCGCCGAGCTCTCGCAGATCATCGAGGAGCAGTTCGGCGTCGAGCTGACCAGCGGCGACGTGGCGGAGATCGCGACAGTCGGCGATGCCATCGACCTCGTTGCGGAGCGCACCGCCGGCGCATGAACGACGTCGTCATCACCGGTGTCGGCGCCGTCACGCCACTGGGCATCGGCGCCACCACGCTGCACGAGCGCTGGGCCGCCGGGATCTGCGGGATCGAGGACGGGGAGGGACGCTGCCGCGAGTTCGTCGCGACCGAGCACCTCTCGGTCAAGGATGCCCGGCGCGCCGACCGCTTCACGCAGTTCGCGCTCGTCGCCTCGATCGAGGCGCTCGCCGACGCCGGCTGGGGGGACGCCCTGCCCTACGACACGGGACGGATCGGTTCGATCATCGGCACGGGCATCGGCGGCATCGGCACGATCGAGCTCAACGATCGCGCGATGTTCGACAACGGCCCCAAGAGCGTGTCGCCGCTCGCCGTGCCGTTGATGATGGGCAACGCCGCGGCAGCCGCGGTCAGCATGCGCCACGGGCTGCGGGGTCCGGCGTTCGGCACCGTCTCGGCATGCTCCTCGGGCGCCGACGCAATCGGGACAGCCGTCCGCGCGATCCGCCACGGCGACGCGCTGGCCGTGGTCACCGGCGGCGCCGAGGCGGCCCTGACGCCGCTCTCGCGAGCTGCCTTCGGCGCGCTGGACGCGCTCTCGACAATGGGCATCTCGCGTCCCTTCGACGCTCGACGGGACGGCTTCGTCATGGGCGAGGGAGCCGGCGTGCTGGTGCTCGAGGATGGGGAGGCGGCCCGCGCGCGTGGTGCACGGATCCTGGGGCTCGTGCGCGGCTACGGGGCGACGGCCGACGCCCACCACGTGACCGCGCCGCACCCGACCGGTGAGGGCGCGGCGGCAGCGATCACGCGGGCCTTGGAGGATGCGGGCGTGGCGCCCACCGAGATCGCGTACGTCAACGCCCACGGCACCTCCACACCGCTCAACGACCGTGCCGAGACGATCGCGCTGAAAACGGCGCTGGGTGAGCACGCGAAGGCGATTCCCGTGTCCTCCACGAAGTCTGCGATCGGCCACCTGCTCGGGGCCGGCGGGGCCGTGGAGGCCATCGCGACGATCCTGGCGTTGCGCGCAGGCCTGATTCCGCCTACGCTCGGCTGGGCCG
>JBEKNK010000039.1:0-23198 GCA_049522915.1 Solirubrobacteraceae bacterium
GCGCGCGCCGTCTGCCAGGTTGCGGGGACGTAGTGGACGCTCGTGTGCGCGGCGATCCCGACAGGACGGATTCCGGCGGCGCACAGCTGCCAGAACTCCTGGCCCTCGAGATCGGTGAGCACCGGGCCGTCCTTCCCGCGCAGCGCCGGCGGCAGGCGCACCGCGGTGCCGATGGCGACGAACTCGACCGAGCCCGAGGCGAAGTCGTGGCGGCCCTGTTCTATGCGCACACCCACAACGGCGTCGGCTCCAACGAGCGTCGTCTCCTCCAGCAACCGGTTGAGCGCCAGCCGGCGACTCTCGTTGTAGGCGTTGGAGAGACTCTGAATCTCGGTCGGCACCATGTAGAAGGTTCCCTGCCAACCAACCTGGTAGATCGAGGAGCCCATCACAAGCGTGATCGGCGTGATCCCGAGGCTGTGCAGCAGCGCGTACTCCGGCACGGAGAGGTCGCTGGCGAACGCGAGCTGCGACGGATCGGTGGCCGCCAGCGTTCCGAGGCGCTCCGCGGCGTTCAGCGGGATTCGGCCCGCAGCGAGGCGCTCGAGCGAATCCTGGTCGCGCTGGGCCTGCGCCTGTTGCGCTGCCGGATCGCCGGCGCCTGCGCCGCCCCGCGAGCGACCGAACAGCGGGCTCACGTCAGCAGGCCTTCGAGTGCGATGCGGGACTGCTCACCGACCGCCGCCGTGCGAGTCACCTCGTCGACCAGCTCGACGATCCACTGGGACACCGGTAGCTCCTCCCGCTTCAGCGTGATGCCACGCACGACCCGGTGACGAATGCACTGGAAGCCACCGCGCGCCTGCACCAGCTCGAAGCGCTCGTCGCCAAGCTCGACCTCGATCCGCTCCACCTCGGTCTGCTTGGAGCGGAAGCCTCCGACTCGCCGCCGGCGAACCGCCGCGAGGCGGGGGAGTGATTCCTCGAGCCTCGCAGCAAGCGCCTCGATCAAGGCGTGCGTGTCGGCGCGATCGACCCGAACCTCGGCAGCCGCGAGATCGAGCGCCGAACCGGGGTCATCCCGCGGATCGGAAAGCTCCTGGCTCACAGAGGGAGCGTACTTCAATCGGATCGCGTGGCTGCAGCAGAGGGGCGCAAACGGCGCCTGGCCCTCAGCTCACCGCACGCCTTCCTGCCAGCGCCGCGAGCAGGCGCCACTGCGCCGGCGAGCGGCGCGGCCCCGCCATCAACGGCGCCGTGGCCGCCCTCGCCGGCTCGACCAGTCGCGCGCTCAGACGGTCCGCGGCAGCGAGATGGTCGCGCGTCCAGATCATCCGCACCGCAGTTGCCGTTGCGTGCCCGTCCGCGCTGCGCAGGTCGTGACTTACGGCCGCCACCAGCCGACCGTCGGCTGCGCCGTCGGGTGGCAGCGGCTCGGGTATCTCATCTCGCCCGGCGAGGCCGGCGGCAAAATCCTCGTACCAGCCGCTGACGCGCGCGGTCGCCGCGACAAGCTCCCGGCGCGCGGCGGCCCTGTCTCCACCGGCCTTCCCGTCGCGCTGCCAGAGGTCCAGGACGGCGTCGCCGGCGAGCCGCAGGCCGACCACTCCGTTCACCAGTGCCGTCACCTCGGCGAGCGGGACCGGCTTTGAGCCGCGTTCGGCGAGGTACCCGCGGAAGGTGTCGTCGAGGCGCCGCGCCGCCGCCGCCGCCGCCCCCGCCTCGCCGTCAGGCACTTCGCGCGAAGGCGCGCCGGCATCGCAGCGTCCCATGCCAAAATCCACGGCGGCCGCCAGGTAGCGCGCCGAATCGGCGTAGGCCTCGGCCAGGGCGGTGCCGAGCGCGGCAACCGCGCCGCGCGGCCAGAACAGGAGGCCGACGACGAGGCTCACGCCGCTCCCGAGCGCCACGTCCTCAACCCTGACGAGCCCGATCTTCCAGCCGGCCGGCTCGAGGATGTTGAAGAGGATCAACAGCGTCAACGTGAACGCCGCCTGGCCGGCGGCGAACGAGACCGCGGCCGGGGCCAGACCGGCGAGCAGAACGGCGGGGGGGAGCAACAGCCAGAGCAGCGTCGTGTTCGTGCCGATCAGCGTCACGAGAGCGGCGCCGACGACGAGGCCGACGACCGTCCCCGCGAGACCACGGAGCGCGTTCTGGCCGATGCTGAGCGCGTTTGAGCGCAGGACCGAGAGCGTGCCGAAAGTGACCCAGAAGGCATGCTGCACGCCGGTGAGCTTGGCGATCAGAACCGCCAGCGCCAGTGCCACGGCTCCACGCACGCTGTTGTGAAGCCACACGGAGTGGCGCTCGACGTGGGCGCCGGCTCGCTGCTGTGCGGTTGTGAGCCGTCCTGCGAGCCCAACCGGCTGGCGGCCGAGCAGCTGCTCGTGCCAGCTGCGGCGCTCGGCGGCCGCCGCGAGGTCGACGTTGCTCGCTATCTGGGCCGTCACGAAGCTCAGCTCCTGCGCACGGAAGCTCGGGTCAAGCGCGGCAACGAATGCGTCGACGTCATCCGCCGAAGCCTCGCCGGAGCGCTTCGCCTCGATTCGCGGCGCCAGTCGCTCGGTGGCGGCCACCTCGAGTTCGACGAGCACGCGATGCAGTTCGTGCAGCGCCGTCTGGAGCGGACCGCCGTCGGCGCCCCGCGTGTCGAGCAGATCAGCACCCTGCTCGAGGACGTTCGCCGACGCAGACTTCACCGCGCAGGCGAACGGGTCACCCGGCGTCCCGTCGAGTCGTGGCGCGGACTCGATCACGATCGCGTTCAGCCACCGCACCTCGTCGACCAGACGCACGACCGCGCGGGCGGTCGTGCTGAGGCCGGTCGGGCGGTTCGGAGTGGCAAAGAACTCCCGGTGCAGCGCGTCGACGGCGGCATCGGCAGCGGCCCGCGCGTCGTCAGGCACCGCTACCCCGGGAACTGCGGCGAGGGCTCGGGTGACATCGGAGCGCAGCCGCGCGGCAAGCGCGCGACACGCTTCGGCGGCTGCGCGACGCAGCGGCTCGCGCGACGGTGCCGGCCACAACAGTCCGACAGCGATGAACGCGGCGCCAGACGCGAGTCCCCAACCCGCCAAACGGTCGGGGATCTCGGAAGCGGGCCCGGCCAGCGAGACGGGAAGGATGAACGCGAGCAGCAGCGAGGTCGTGGCCGAGGCCAGAACAGAGCTGACCACGCCCGCGAACAGCACCGCAAAGGCCACGATCGCCATCGCCACGGCGGCGGCAACATCGGAATTGGAGGCCAGCGTGCCAAGGCACACGAACACGCCGCAGACGATCGACAGCGCAGCCTGTGCCTGCAGGCGGTCCTTCATCGGCCCCGCGAAATCGACCAACAGCAGCATCGCAAACGACCCGAATGCCGCGAACGTCGCGACGACCGGGTTGCCGATGACGCGGTCGCCGAGAGCGAACATCGCCGGCATGACGATCGCAGCGCGCCCGGCCCGGCGCAACGCGCGCAGGCCCGGATCGTGCGCTCGCAGCCACTCCCACACGCGCGTGTGCCGGCGTTGCGCCTTCATCCCGGCAACATCGTATTGAGCGCTCGCGGGCTGGCCGCCCCGCGCTTTTCTGCACGTTTCCGCGGCGGTCGCGAGGGATTTCACGCGCGCCGCGCGAATCAAGCCTGATGCGGATCCAAACCCTGCCCACGGTTGAGATTGACCGCGTGATCGCGCTGTGGCACGAAGCGGGCCTCACCCGGCCGTGGAACGACCCTGGCCAGGATCTGCGACGCGCGTTGCGGGGACCGGCGTCGACCGTGCTCGCCGGTTTTGAAGCGGACAGGTTGGTGGCGACGGCGATGGTCGGTCACGACGGCCACCGCGGCTGGGTCTATTACGTCGCGGTCGTCGCCGAGGCACGTCGCGCGGGACACGGGCGCGCACTGATGGCGGCCTGCGAGGAGTGGCTGGCGGAGCGGGGGATCGCAAAGCTCAACCTGATGGTCCGGGCCGACAACGACGTGGCGCGGGGTTTCTACGAGGCGCTCGACTACGCGCGCGATGACGTGATCGTCCTCTCGCGTCGTCTTCGCTGAGGGTCGGGGAAGCGCCAGGGGGAGATGCCGGCGGGCGCGTGTCTCAACTGCCTGCCCCCGTCGCGGGCCGGAAGCATGTGCAGCACTCGGAATCGTGTTCAGCACTGCGTCGCGTGCACGCTCTCCGCGCTGGGCGCGCACGCGACGGTGAGACTCCTCGTCAGGACACGCAGACGGCGATGGCGGTGAGGCTGTCGGTTTCAGGGGAGGAGTTGGCGGCGACGATCTCCCACTGATTTGTGCCATCGGGTTCGCTCGAGCTGATCGTCGTGTCGTCCAGCGGGCCTGCCCAGCCGCCGTTCAGGACCGTGTCCCCGCTCGGGCAGACCGCGATGGAGGTTCCGGTCGTGTCCGGGCTGATGGACGTGGCCGGACCGTCCACGACGGTGAGATTGCCCGCGTTGATGGATCCCTGTGGGCCTGCCGCGCCGGCGGCTCCTGCGGCGCCCGGCGATCCGGCCGGACCCCGGTTGCCGCGCAGGGCCTTGAGCACGCTGGGCTTGATCTGCGACGTGCTCGTGATCAGGTACTTGCTGGCGGCCAGCCCTGTTCCGGCGAGCGCAAAGAACAGCGCTAGACAGGCAATTGCCGTGGTTGCGGAAGGTCTCCGTCGCATGTGACGCTCCTCAGGTGCAGGGGTCTGGATTACGGAAACTTACCCCCGAACCGGGCCTGGAAACGTCAACGTTTGGGAAATACTTCGTTTCGCGGGAACGCGGCTGGTCAGCAACTCGAGCTCCGGATCGGCCGCTGAGCGAAGCCTCAGGTGCAGATGTGCCCGGCAGGACCTGCGGGGCTTGGGAACGTCGTGGCCGGGGGCGAAAGCGGCAGATCAGCGATCATTCGCCGCGTCATGACCGAGCGACCGCATCAGCGGAGAACGGCGCCACCTGCACCCCCGCCGCCCGCCGATGTTTGACGCCCCACTCTGGCGCGACTATTTCGTGATGGTCGGCGGCGGGGCGGCCGCACTGGCCGGCCTCGTCTTCGTCGCCATGTCGCTGCACCTCTCAGACATCGCCTCGAGTCCGGCGCACCGCCACCGCGCCCGCACGATCCTCACCGCGCTCACGGATGTATTCGTCCGCTGCGGACTCGTCCTGATGGGTGGCCAAACCGCGCGAGCCGTGGGCGTCGAGCTCTTCGTTGTGCTCGTCGGCGTCGAGGTCGTCGTCCTCCGAAGTCTCCACCAAGCGCTCCGCGGCGGCGGCGCGGCACAGTACGGCGTTCGATTCCGAACGCTCGGTTACGCGGCTTGCCTGATCCTCGAGCAGACGGGTGCGGCGATCCTGTTCTTCGGACACACCTGGGGCCTGTACGCGGTCGGCGTGGGAATGATGGCGTCGTTCCTGTTCATCGTGTCCGGGGCCTGGCTTCTGCTCGTCGCCGTCGATTCGCCGGCCCGGCGCGCGACCCCGTAGAGAGCTCTGGCACGCGAGTCGCGTGCCGCGCATGCCGAGCCAACCGAGCCAGAACCGACTCGCCGTGGGACCCTTTGGCGGGTCGACACGCTGGGCAGAAAGGGATGGCCCGAACCTCCACCATCCCTTCCCGCGCACGGCCGCACTGTAGGAGACCTAGTCCGGCCAGCGGCAGCGCCGCATCTGTCGCGACGCTACTACTACTTCTTCGGCGATGGCTCACCCCAATGTGCGAGCCAGACGAGCGCTCCCATCGCGACGACTGCAGCGATGATGTCGACTACGCCGTTGGTGCCCATCCGGTGTTCCCTTCCTTGTTGTGGCCGCTACGGTGACGGCTACGGTACTCCTATAAGCGGCGAGCGTCACGGTGTCTTCGAGGCTCCAGATTCCTCGTCGTATCCCAAGCCGATGTCGGCTCTTCGATCGCACTCCTGACGAACTCGCGACGCAGGGTGGCCTGGACCGGCGAGCGGCTGAGGCGAGCTGGCGAGCAGTGGGCCGACACGATCCGGGCGGGACTTCGCTGCGGCCGGTTACTTGAGCGACAGAATCAGGCCACAACGTCCGCAATCGCCACGCACCGAAAACAACGGCGCCGGCCGCAAGCGCCTGCAAAGGGGCGGGATTTCAAACCGACCGACTACCTTTGCAATGCTCGATAATCTATCTTATGTAGAGCGCCCAGTAGAATCGTCGAACCCTCTCGGCGGCGCTGCGGCGGGCTGCTGGTCGTGCGAAGCCGCGCAGCGCCGGAAAGCAGTGGCAGGAGGGCTGCGTCAGCGCTCGGAAAGACGCGCAGAGCCCTCATGCGACGGGGTTTTGCGATCAGCGGGTGCCGTTGTGCCGGCGAACCGTTCGCCTTCGTTGCAGCCATGCGCGGCGGCTGTCGCTGCTTTCAACCCGCGGCGACGAACGCTGCCGCGCCGGCGATCCGCCGGCGTGCCCCGCCGCCATCACCGCTCCGCCCCGCTTTTCCGCCGGTTATGTGAACTGGCGCACGATCCGGCGCAGAGTCCACATCGCAACGCGCCGGCCCATCGGACGCCGCTTCTTGATCGGCGTTGCGGGTGCCGGTGCGCCGGCTTCTGGCTCTGGGTCCCGGTTGCGGCGCGTGCCGGCGGCCCCGTAGAGCAGCCCGCCGAGCGTCGCGAGCGCGAGCACGATGAGGATTGCGGTGAGCGGGCTGAGCCCGCCAAATGTCGAGTCGTCGTGATCCACGCGCGCAAGACTACGCGATTGCGCGGACCGTGCGAGTTGCGACTCCGTACACGGTTCGGCACGCCGTGGCGCGCGCGCGAAATCGTCCCTCGCAGGACCCGCTAGAGCTTCGCGCGGCGCCCCGGCCAGCGGCCCGTCAGCCTGGCGAAGCGCCGCCGTGAGGCCTGGTCGAGCAGGCCGCTGACGATCGCCGCGCAGGCACCTTCGATCGCCAGTGCGAGTGCCAGCTTGGCGACGGAGTCCTGTCGCTCCTCGGCGCGCGGAGGCGGAGCGTCGTCATCGATGAGGCTCCACAGACGCCGGTACAGTCGTGTGGAGACGCGCGGAGCGACGCGCTTGGCGACGATTTTCACCGGCGCGAACATGAGCTTGGTGACGACCGGGGTCCCCGGCTCCGCGTCGGCCTCGACGACCGCGGCCCGCTCCTGCGCGCCTTTTGCCCTCTGCCGCACCGCCGCAGCCTATCCGGCGCCCGCAACAGCCGCGCCGCCGTCGACCGGACGAACATTTGCGGAAAAAGCGCACCTCGCGGTCACGAAATGGGTTCCTGAAGCCAACTGGAGATTGAGGATTCCGTGCCGATGCCCGAATGGCCACCAACAGCGCCAGCACAGCCTTCGCGCGCGCCGCTCCCGCGCTCGCACGAGCCGGCGTGGTACGACAGCCCCGATTGCAGGCGCGAGGCCCGCGGCCGCCGCGTGGCACGCGATCTCGTCGAACTTTCGCGCCTTCAACGCGGTGACGAGCGCGCACTGCGGACCGTGGTCGATCTCGCCGGCCTGTTGCGAGGCCTCTGCGTGGATTACCCGCAGCTATACGTCGAAGGTCCCGATCCGCTGTTCTTGGACACTGACGCTCGCCGCCTCGCGCGTGTGCTTTCCACGCTGCTCGACAACGCCCGCCTTCACGGCGCACCGCCAATCCGCGTTCGCTACGACACCGACGAGATCGTCGTGCAGGATCGCGGGCCAGGGCTCGAGCCCCAACTGCTGGGCCGGGCAACCGAGCCGTTCGTCACCGGCAGGCGCGCACCCCGTCGCGGCGTGGGCCTGGGGCTGGCGATCGCTGCACGCCAGGCCGCCGTCCTGGGCGCCGAGCTGCGATTGAGCAACGCGCCGTGCGGCGGCGCCGTCGCAGCGCTGCGCTTCGAGCCTGCCGCGGACGCGCGGGCGCCGGTCTCCTAGGCCGCCGGCGTGCCGAGCCCGGATCGGCTCTCGATCCCCCACTCCGCCGTGTGCGTCTGCGCCGGCTCGAGGCGGATCACGCCCTCGGCGCTGGCGAAGGCGTTCGGCGGGCACGACATTGGTTCGACGGCGAGTGCGCGGCGCCGGCGCTCAGGGGCGAGCGTGTCGCCGGTGTAGAGCATCACGTAGCGGTAGGCGTCCCCCAGCCACACCGTGACGTCGGTCTCGGGGCCGGTGAGCGTCACGCGAGCGCGCCCGTCGTCATCCCGCGCGAACTCGTGAAAACACGCATCGAGCACGAGGGAGCCGATCTCGCGCGGCGCGCGGAAGTCATACGGCGTGCCGGCGACCGGCTGCGACGAAACCGGGATCAGGCGTTCGTCGGGGATCAGCATGCGCTCGGCTGGCAGCGTCAGCTGGGCCGCGTCGATCGTGCGCCCGACGGTCACATAGGGGTGAAAGCCGACCCCGTAGGGGCACGCCGCGGTGCCGAGGTTTTCGGCTCGCGCGCACACGCGCAGACCCGCGTCGCTGAGGTCGTAGTCGATCGTCAGGCCGAGCGTGAAGGGGTAGCCGGTCATCGGGAAAAGCCGCAAGCCGAGAGTGAGACGCGAGGGCTCCCACGCGAGCACCTGCCAATTGCGCCAGCGCACCAGACCGTGAATCGCATGCCCGAACTTGGTGTCGTTGAGGGCGAGCTGCAGCGTCTGCCCGTCCCAAATGTAGCGCCCGTCGCGCAGGCGGTTCGGCCACGGCATCAGCGGCTGGCCGCGGCCGCCGTCGGAGCGCTCGTCGAGTGCGAAGCCGTCCAGCACGTCGTGCTCGCCGACGGTGTATTCCCGCAGTGCGCCCCCGACCTCGACCACGACCGCGCGCTGGTCATCGTGGCACAGCTCGAACTGCTCACCGGTGGCCGGGAGGCTCACCGGTCCACCCACGGGGAATGCCAGCGACCGAACCCGTGCACGAGCTTCTGCGCCGCCTCCTGTGGTCCCCATGAGCCTGGTGCGTAGGGATGAGCCGGCCCTGGCTTGGCGAGCAGCGGAGCGACGATGCGCCAACTCTCCTCCACCGAGTCCTGGCGGGTGAAGCGCGCGGCGTCCCCTTCGAGCGCGGCCTCGATCAGGAGCTCGTACGGCGTTGGCGGCACGCCACCCTCGTCCACCAGGTCCGCGGCGAGGGTTATCGGCGCCGGCCCGGAGCGGTCGGCGCGCAGGCCGTCCAGGGTCTGCTGGATGCCGATGCGCGGATCCAGGCGCACGACGAGCTGGTTGGCCTCGGGCCGGCGGTGGCCGCCGGCGACGAAACCGAGCCGTGGCGGGTGATGGAAGACGAGTCGAACCTCCGTCTGGGTCACCGGCAGGCGCTTGCCGGTGCGGATCAGGAACGGCACGCCGGCCCAGCGCCAGTTGTCGATCTCCAGACGCAGCGCCGCGTAGGTCTCGATTCGCGAGCGCTTGGAGACGCCGTCGATCTCGCGGTACCCGGCGTACTGGCCGCGCACGTAGTGCGCGGGGTCGGCGTCGGCCGTTGATCGCAGCACCGCGTACTTGGCGTCCTTCAGCGTCGCGGCGTCCGCCGCGGCCGGCGGCTCCTGCGCGACGGCTGCCATCAGCTGCAGCAGGTGGTTGACGACGACATCGCGAAGCGCGCCCACGGCGTCGTAGAAGCGCCCGCGATCCTCGACCCCGAAAGCCTCGGCCATCGTGATCTGAACGCTGGAGATATGGCTGCGATTCCAGACCGGCTCGAGCATCGTGTTCGCGAAGCGCAGGTAGAGAAACTGCTGCAACCCCATCTTGCCCAGGAAGTGGTCGATCCGATAGATCTGGCTCTCGGCGAGATGCTCGTGCAGGTCGGCGGCGAGCGCCCGCGCGGATGCGAGGTCATGGCCGAACGGCTTCTCGACCACGACTCGGGCGCTGGCCGGCAAGGCCCCGGCGGTCGCGAGACTCTCGACGACCGGCGCGAAGAGGCCTGGCGGGATCTCCAGGTAGAAGACCGGCGTGTGTGCGCCGCTGATCGCTGTGGCGACGCGCTCGAAGGTCTTGGGGTCCCCGAAATCGCCGCCGATGTAGGACAGGCGCTTGGCGAAGCGCGCGAAGACCTTCGGGTCGACCGGCTCCCCCGTCGCGGCGATCGCGTCGTCAGCGTGCTCGCGCAGGTGCTTCACGGTCCAATCGTCGGCGGCGACGCCGACGATCGGACAATTCAGCAGCCCGCGGGCCTCCAGGCGGTACAGCGAGCGCAGCGTCATCTTCTTCGCGAGATCGCCCGTGATCCCGAAGATCACCAGCACGTCCGCGCGTTCAGTCATCGACACTCCCTTCGCGTCGCAGGGCGATCCCGGTCAGCGCCTCGCGCACGATCCGGTCCGCGATCAATGCGGTCACGTCGGCCGAGGCGACCGCAGTCGGTATCACCTCGACGAGATCCATCCCGACCAGCTCCAGCGAGCTAGCCAGCGCGCGCACCGCCCACAGCAGTTCCCCGGCGCCCATTCCCCCGGGCTCGGGCGTTCCGGTGCCGGGAGCGACCGAGGGATCGAGCACATCGATGTCGACCGAGAGAAAGACCGGGCCGCTACCGACGATCGCGATCGCCCGCCCGACGGTTTCCTCGATCGAGAGGGCGCGAACGTCATGCATGAAGAGTGACGTGATTCCATGCTCACGCTGCCAGTTGAACTCGCGCTCGCCGGGCCAGTAGCCGCGCAGGCCGATCTGCACGTAGCGTGCGCCGTCCACCAGGCCCTGCTCGACGAGGCGGTACATGACCGTGCCGTGGGAGCGCTCGGCGCCGAAGACCTCGGTGCCCGTGTCGGCGTGGGCGTCGAGGTGGAGTAGGCCGAGCGTTCCGTGTCTGGCGGCCACGGCACGCATGTTCGGTTCGCTGATCGAGTGATCGCCGCCGAGCACCACCGGGATCGCGCCGGCGGCGACGACCTCCCCGACCGTGCGCTCGATTGCCGCATGGCTCGCCGGCGCGTCGCCGGGCAGCACGGGTGCGTCGCCGTAGTCGACTACCCTGAGCGCGGAGAAGGCGTCGATCCCCGCGCTCAGATGGCGCCCGGGCGGGCACCCGGCGGCGCGGATCGCGCGCGGCGCAAAGCGTGTGCCGGGCCGGTCGGAGACGAGATCGTCGGTGGCCGCGCCCACGATCGCGACGTCGGCGCCGGCCAGCTCATCGGGGTCCTCGGTGTAGCGCTGGCCGGCGAAGCTGAGCAGCCCGGTGAAGTCCGGCTTCTCGCCGTGCTTGGCCCAGCGTGTCAGCGGATCGATCATCGCCGCGGACGCTACCAGCGTCACCCGCGGCGGCTAACCTTGAGGGCCGTGAGACAGCAGCTGCGCCCGCTTTTCGATCGTGTCGTAATCAAGGAGCTCGAGCCGGACCGGATCCGGCAGTCGGGGCTCGTCGTGCCGCCCGGGTCGCACGAGCCCCCGCCACAGCACGGAATCGTGCTCGCCGTCGGCACCGGCCTCGACTGGTGGGCGCAGGCCGGGATCGAGATGCCGGTCTCGCCCGGCGACCATGTGGTGTTCCCGTTCTCGGCCGGCAGCTGGGTCGAGATCGAGGAGGAGCGACTGCTCGTCTGCCGTGTCGGGGAGCTGCTCGGCGTGCTCGAGTTCATCGAGGAGCGAGCCGCACTGCGGGAGACGGACTGATGCGCGCGCCGGGCGCCGTCGCTCAGGCAGCGGCGTAGCGGCGCAGGGCCTCCACGAGCGGGCCGAGCGCGCGACCGCGCGCCGTCAGGCGGTATTCGACGCCGGGAGGGCTGTCGGGAATCACGATCCGCTCGACGAGCCCCGCCTGCTCGAGGTCGCGCAGGCGCGAGGACAGCATCCGCGGTGAGATGCCGACGACGGCCGCGCCGAACTCGTTGAAGCGAATGGCGCCGGAGTGCGCCGCGACGACCACCTGGATCACCCACCGACGCTCGAGCAGGTCCGCTGCGACGCGGACCTCTCGAGTCACCGGTTCGCAGCTACGACAGCGCGACATCACGCACGGGCTCGAGCGCGAGCTCGAGCACCTCCCCCACGGTCATCACCGGATGGAAGCGCACCGCGTCGCGTACCTCGCTGGGAATCTCATCCAGATCGCCGCGGTTTCGCTCCGGGATCACGACGTCCGTCAGCCCTGCGGCGCTGGCCGCGAGCGCCTTCTGCTTGAGGCCGCCGATCGGCAGCACGCGTCCCTGCAGCGTGACCTCGCCGGTCATGCCGACGGTGTGCTTGACCGCACGCCCCGAAAGCAGCGAGGCGAGCGCGGTGACCATCGTGACGCCGGCGCTCGGGCCGTCCTTCGGGATCGCTCCGGCGGGGATGTGAATGTGGAACTCCCGCTCCTCGAACGCATCTTCGGGAATGCCGAGCTCCGCGGCGTGGCCGCGCACATAGGAGAGCGCGATTCGCGCCGATTCCTTCATCACGTCGCCCAGCTGTCCGGTCAGGACCAGCTCCGCGGCGGAACCGTGCGACCTCATCGTGGTCGCCTCGATGAACAGCACATCGCCTCCGGCGCCGGTCACGGCGAGCCCGGTCGCAACACCGGGGACCGCGGTGCGCGCAGCTGACTCCTGGAAGAACTTCTGGCGCCCGAGCGCGTCGCGGATCGCCGCGAGATCGATCGCGACGGGTGCCTCGACCTTCCCCGATGCGATCCTCGTGGCGGTCTTGCGCAGCAGCTTGCCGAGCTCGCGCTCCAGGTTGCGCACACCGGCCTCGCGGGTGTACTCCGCGATCACGGTCGCCACCAGCTCGTCGGTGATGCTGACCTCCCCATCGAGCAACCCGTTGCGGTCGCGCTGACGCGGCCACAGGTAGCCCTTTGCGATCGTCAGCTTCTCCTCGCCGGAGTAGCCGTCGAAGGAGATGACCTCCATGCGGTCGAGCAGCGGGCCTGGGATCGTGTCCGCCTGGTTCGCCGTCGCGAGGAACAGCACCTGGCTGAGATCAAGCTCGACGTCGAGATAGTGATCGCGGAAGCTGTGGTTCTGGGCCGGGTCGAGGACCTCGAGCAGCGCGGAGCTTGGATCGCCGCGCCAGTCCGCGCCGACCTTGTCCACCTCGTCGAGCAGGATCACCGGATTCATCGTGCCGGCGTCGCGGAGCGCGCGCACCAGGCGCCCCGGAAGCGCGCCGATGTAGGTGCGCCGGTGGCCGCGGATCTCGGCTTCGTCGCGGACTCCGCCGAGCGACATCCGCACGAACTCGCGCCCCGTGGCGCGGGCGATCGACTCGCCGATCGACGTCTTGCCGGTGCCGGGCGGTCCGATCAGGGTCAGGATCGCGCCGGAGCGGGGATCGGCTTCGATGCCGCGCTCCTGGCGCAGCTTGCGCACGGCGAGGTATTCGGTGATGCGGTCCTTGACGTCCTCGAGCCCGGAGTGGTCGGCGTCGAGCACCTCGCGCGCCGCGATCGGGTCGAGCCGCTCTTCGGAACGCTTGCTCCACGGCAGCGCGATCATCCAGTCCAGGTAGGTGCGAATCATGCTCGCCTCGCCCGACTGCTCGCCCATGCGCTCGAGGCGTCCAAGCTCCTTGAGCGCCTGCTCGCTGGCCTGCTCGGGCATCTCGGCGGCTTCGATCTTGGTGCGGTACTCCTCGACGATCGACGCGTCGTCCTCGCCGAGCTCCTTGCGGATCGAGTCCATCTGCTTGCGCAGGAAGTAGTCTCGCTGCTGCTTGTCGGCGCCCTGCTGCACGTCGTCGCGAATGCGCCTGCGGATCTGCAGCTCCTCGAAGCGCTCGCGCTGGAACTTCAGCGCCAGCTCGAGACGATCGGTGACCTCGATCGTGCGCAGCAGCTCGAGCCGCTGCTCATAGCTGAGATCGGGGCTGTAGCCGCAGGAGTCGGCGAGCATGCCCGGCTCGCTGATCGAGCGCAGCCATCCGGTGATGCGTCCATCGGCGCCGCGCAGTTCGAGGATCTCCTCGACGACGGCGCGGTATTCGCGCGAAAGCGTCCGTGTGCGGGCGTCCACCGGCACCTCGTCGCGGCGCTCGTCGACCTCGACGAACAGCGCTCCGTCCAGCCCGGTCTGCGCCGCACCGACCAGTGCGCGGTGTTCCGCCTCGACGTTGACCGCCTGGCCGCCGCCCGGCAGGCGCACGTGCTCGACGACCGCCGCGACGACGCCGACGTCGGCGTACTCCCCGTCGTGACGTGGCACGAGCACGACGCGCTCGTCGTCGTTGACGACGACCGTCAGCGTGATGCTCATTCCGGGAAAGACGACGGTGTCGTCAAGTGGTATCAGCCGCAGCGTGCTCACAAATATCAACTCCCTATCTACTTACGAATGAGAAGTAAGTTTAGCACGCGCGGTGCGTCGCTCTCAGCGCGCAGCGTAGGCTTCCCGCCATGGCCGCCGCCCCCGCATCCGTCGCCGAGACGCTCGCAACCAGGGCCGGCGAGGCGATGGAGCTCAACGACCGCTACCTGAATCCCCAGCTCGGGCGGATCGTGCGCACGCTCGGCTTCGACCGGGTCTGGACCGGCGGCGAGGGGGCGCATCTGATCGACGCCGACGGAACGCGCTATCTGGACCTCCTGTGCGGATACGGAACCTTCGCCGTCGGGCGCAACCATCCCGACGTCGTCGCGGCGCTGCGCGAGCTGCTCGACGCGCGCAGCGCCAACCTCCCCCAGCTCGGCGTGAGCGTGCTGGCGGGGGCGCTGGCGCAGGAGCTCGTCGCGCGGGCGCCCGCGCGGATCGCGGCGATGGTGAGCGCGAACACCGGCACCGAGGCGGTCGAGGCCGCGATCAAGCTGGCCCGCGCCGCCACCGGGCGCCCTCGCATCCTCTACGCGAGCCACGCCTTCCACGGCCTGACGCTCGGCTCGCTGTCGCTAAACGGCGACGAGCAGTTCCGCGAGGGCTTCGGGCCATTTCTCCCCGGCGCCGGCGTCGTTGGCTTCGGCGACCTCCAGGCGCTTCGGCGTGCGCTCGCGAGCGGCGATGTTGCGGCGTTCATCGTCGAGCCCGTTCAGGGCAAGGGGGTCAACCTGCCGCCCGACGGCTATCTCGCCGGCGCGCAGGAGGCGTGTCGCGAACACGGGACGCTGTTCGTCTGCGACGAGGTCCAGACGGGGCTCGGGCGCACCGGACGATTCTTCGCGCTCGAGCACTGGAACCTCGACCCGGACATGATCTGCGTCGCGAAGGCGCTCTCGGGAGGCTTCGTGCCGATCGGCGGCGTGCTCGTCTCCGAAGCGGTCCGCAGCCGTGTCTTCGACGGAATGGAGCGCGGCGTGCGACACGGCTCGACCTTTGGCGGCAACGACATGGCCGCCGCCGCCGGCCTCGCCACGCTCGCGGTGATCGAGCGCGAGGGCCTCGTCGCGCGTTCGGCTGCGCTCGGCGATCTGCTGCTCGAGCTGACGCGCCCGCTCGTCGAACGCTACGAGATCGTTCGCGACGTACGCGGCCTGGGCCTGATGTGGGCGATCGAGCTCGGCACGCCCGAGGGCGGGCGGCGGCGAGCTGTCTGGAGCCTCGTCGAGCGGGCACAGACCGGTCTGGCGGCGCAACTGATCGTGGTGCCGCTGTTCCAGCGCCACCGCATCTTCTGCCAGGTCGCCGGGCACCGCATGAACGTCGTCAAGGCCCTGCCTGCGCTGGTCGTCGAGGAGGCCGAGATCCGTCGCTTCGCGGCGGCATTGGAGGACGTCGTTGCGCGCGCGGACCGGATGGGCGGGGCGGTCGGGCGGCTGGGTTGGGACCTGGCGCGCGGCAGCGCCCGCGCGCTGCGGCGGTGAGGGCACTCGTCACAGGCGCCGCCGGCTTCATCGGCTCGCACGTCGTAGCGGCACTTGCAGCCGCCGGTGCGGAAGTCCGCGCATTTGACCGCGCCACCCCGCTCGAGCTGCCGCCCGGCGCGGACTTCGCGAAGGGCGATCTGCTCGAGCGTGACGACCTGCGCCGCGCGCTCGACGGCTGCGACGCGGTCTTCCATCTCGCGGCGCTGTACAGCTATTCACGTGGCGATGCGCAGGCGATGGGGCGCGTGAACGTGGAGGGTACCCGGCTGGTGATCGAGCAGGCAGGTGCGCGCCGCGTCGTCCATACAGCCTCGTGCGCAACCTGCGGGCCGGTCGCCGGGCGAGCGGCGACCGAGGACGACCTGCCGGCCGCGTGGGAGCTTCGCGTGCCCTACAAGCGCACCAAGCTCGCCGGCGAGCGGCTCGCGCTGGACGCCGCCGCGCACGGCGTGGACGTCGTCGTGGTCAATCCGACCACCCCGGTCGGTCCCGGCGATCGCAGACCGACCCCGACCGGCAAGATGGTGGCCGACGTCGTCAGCGGACGCGCGCGGGCATATCTCGCGGGAAGCGCGCTGAACATCGTGGCCGTCGAGGACGTCGCGCGCGGGCATCTGCTGGCCTACGAGCACGGGCAGGTCGGGCGCCGCTACCTGCTCGGCGGCGAGAACCTCACGATGCGCGAGGTGTTCGCCACGATCTGCGAAGCGGTCGGCAGGCGGGCGCCGCGGATCGTCGTGCCATGGTCGGCCGCCTACGCCGCAGCCCGTTTCGCATCGCTCGTTCGAGCAGACCCCAAGCTGCTCGTGCTCGATGAGGTGCGCGTCGCGCGCTGGCCGATGCGCTTTGACGACTCGCGCGCCCGCGCGGAGCTCGGCTACAGCTCGGAGCCGGCCGCTTCGGCGCTGGCGCGGGCGGCTCGCGCCGTCACACCGCCGGCCTGATCCCCGCGCGGTCGGCGCAGCGGAAGTCGCGCTGCGCCCGAGCTGGCGCGAGATCGCGACCTGCGAGTACCTCAGCGCCAGGGCCCATCGCGCTGGGCACCCACGAGCGTCACTCGGCGGGCCACTCCCCCGTGCGGTCGTACTCGTCACGGGCGAGTGCCTCGCGCTCACGGTCCGGCTGACTCGTGGGCCCGAGCCGCCCGACGATCGTCCAGATCACCACGACCAGCATCACGGCGAGCAGGATCGAGCCGACCACCTGCTGAGCGCCGCTGCCGGGCACCGCCAGCAGCACGAAGCCGGCCAGACCGGCGAGACCCACGATCACGACTGCGACACGCTGGCGCAACGCCGCCAGCGTATTGGCTGGCGGTCATCCGCCGTCGCGCTGTCAGCTCGTGATGACCGTCGGGCGCTCCCCGCCGGCCCTTGGGGACGCCGCCGGCGGCGGCGAGTCGGGCGGCGGCTCCTCGATCCCGACCGCCCTGCGTGCAGCCTGGGCGAACTCGGCCGCTGAGTCAAAGCGACGGCTCGGCTCCTTGTCGAGGGCCTGCCGGATCACGGCATCGAGCGCCATGGGGACGGCCGGCCAGTGCGCGCTCGCGCTCGGCGGCGGCTCGTGCAGGTGGGCGGCGATCCGCTCGGCCTCGCTGGTTGCGGGAAAGGGCGTGCGCCCGGTCAGCGCCTCGTAGAGCACGCAGCCCAGCGAATAGATGTCGGCCGCCGCGCCGACGGGCTCGCCGCGGCACTGCTCAGGCGCCATGTAATCGACGGTCCCGAGACGTTCGCCGATCCCGGTCAGGCCCTCGTCGCCGACTTCGTGACTGACGCCGAAATCGGTGAGATAGGCGTGATCGCGCGCGTGCAGCAGGATGTTCGCCGGCTTGACGTCGCGGTGCACGAGGCCGCGGGCGTGCGCCGCATCGAGTGCGCCCGCGATCTGTGCGACCAGCCGGACAGCGCGCGTGGGCGCAAGCGGCGCCTCCGCGGCGAACAGGTCGGCGAGGCTCGGGCCGCGCACGAGGCGCATCGCGATGAACAGCAGGCCCCCGTCCTCGCGGGCCTCGTATACCGGAATCACGTGCGGGTGCTCAAGCGCCGCGGCGACGTGGGACTCGCGCACGAAGCGCGCCCGGAACTCGGCGTCATCGGCGTGCGCCGGATCGATCAGCTTGAGCGCGACGGGTCGGTCGAGGGTGAGCTGAACGGCCTCATAGACGACCCCCATGCCGCCGCGGCCGATCAGCGCCACGAGCCGGTAGCCGGCGATCACGGACTCGGGGCCGATCGCGAGCGCCCGCACCCGCAGGGCGATTCCGGGATCTGCGAGGACCGCGTCGACGACGCTCGGATCGAAGCGGGCGAAGCGCTCGCGCAGCCGCGCAAGCTCGCGGCGCTCGATCGCGAGTGGCACCAGCACCGCGCCGACGGTGCTCACGACCAGCGTCGCGAGCACCGGCACGAGCAGATTGATCGTGCCAGTGTCGAAGGCGATCTGGCTGGCGACGAGCAGCGCCGCCGCCGCCGCGAGGCCCGTCCAGACGAGACGCGGCCAGCGGACCCGCCGCAGCGCGAGCGCGGGCAGGAGCAGCGCCGCGACGATCACCGCCAGCCAGTTGACCCACGGCGGAGCAGCGCGCAGCTGGGCGCCGGTCATCAACGTGGAGATCGCGTCGGCCTCGAGCTCCGGGCCGCTCATCGGCAGGTTGGCTCCGTAGTCGATCGTGTGGGTGTCCTGCAGGTCGGCGGCCGTTGCGCCGACAACCACGATCCGTCCTCGCACGAGCGCGGGGTTGAAGGCGGGCGAGAGCACGTCGGAGAACGAGTAGGACTTCACGGTCCCGGCCGGGCCGGGAAAGTCGATCAACTGGGAGCCGTGATCGAACTCCGCACGCAACGCGCCAGCCGACACGCCGGCGTCGCGCGCCACCGCGACGGCGAAGCTCTGCACGCCCCCCACCTGCTCCGGCAGGCTGCGCACGGCGCCGTCGCTGTCCTCACTGAACAGAGCCGTGCCCACGCTGACACCCGCCAGGCGCTGATGGGCGACGCCGCCGAGCACGTTCGTGGTCCCGTTACCGCTGATGTCCGACGCGTCCGCGGCGAGCACGAGATGGCCGCGGGCACGCTCCGCGGCCTTCAGCAGGTCGAGGTCGTACTGCGGGTAGTCGCTGGCGCTGTCGAAGACGAGGTCGTATGCGATCGTCTTCGCGCCGTCCGCCAGCAGCCGGTCGATCATCTCCGCGTCGTAGATGCGCTTGAACGGGAAGGAGCCAAAGCGCGAGCTCTCGAGCGTCTTGACGTCGATCCCGACGATCACGACGCCCGGGTAGGGCTTCTGCGTCCCGCGCAGGCTGATGCGTGCATCGATCGTCCCCAGCTCGAGGTTGTTGCCGAAGCTCGTGTGCCAGGCGGCGTAGCCGACCAGCAGCGCGACCGCCGCCACGCCGAGCATCGCCGCCGGCAGGCGGAACCGCGGCGGCGCCGCGGCGCGCAAAGCTAGCGCTCGGCCCCGACCAGGCCCCACGTGATCGCCCGTTCCGCGAGCTGCGCGCGCTTCTGGTTCTGCGGCAGGCGCGCGACGCCGAACAGCTGGTACATCGCGCGCAGGTTCGCCTTGACGGCATCGAGGCTGAGGAAGAGCTCGTCGCTGATCTGCTGGTTGCTGGCGGGCGAGGCGAGGTGCAGCGACCCGGCGTAGGGTCGGCAGAGCGCCGCCAGCACGCGGCGCTGGGTATCGCTGAGCTGATCGAGCGTCACACCGACCGAGGCGCGCAGGGTGGGCGCGGGCGCCGAGCGCGGGTTGCGGAACAGCAGCACCGTCGCACCCACGCGGATCGAGTCGCCGTCGGCGAGGCGGCGGCGCCCGGCGATGCGCTGCCCGTTGACGAATGTGCCGTTGCTGGAGAGCCCGTCGTCGACCACGATCCACTCTCCCGCGACGCACTCGATCTCGGCGTGCAGGCGCGAGACCTCGCCGTCCCAGGAGAGCGCGACGTCGGCGCGGTCGCTTCGCCCGAGCGTGATCCGCGGCGTGGCGTCACCCTCGAGCGGCACGATCCGCTGGCGCTCGGCGTCGTCGCGCAGCACCAGGAACGCACGCCCGGTGCGCTCGGCGGAGAGGCGCTCCTTCACCTCACCCCCCGAGCGGACCGTCGGCGACGCTGCGGTGTCGCTGTGCCCGTTGCCCGGTGACGCGGTCACGACGTCAGCGAGTGTAGACGCTGTGGCGCCCCCTTCAGCGGCTCAACCGGAGCGCACGAGGTAGTGATGGCCGGCGGTCAGGATGAAGGTGTGGTGATTGACCCGATCGGTCACCCTGACCTTTCCGGCCGTCACCGCGATCAGCGTGCCGTCGCAGCGGTCGGCGGTCCGCCAGCGCGTGCCCTGGTCCGCGGCGCTCGCGTAGTGCCCGCTCGTCGAGAACTGTCCGTGCGCGTTGCCGAACACCTGGTTGACGACCTTCTTGGACTTCGCGGGCTTCTTTTTCTTCTTCCGGGACACCGCGGCGGCCTGAGCAAGCGGCGTCGCGACGCAGGCGCTGAAGCTGCTGTCGAGCGTGAGCAGCGTGACCGTGCCGCCGTGGGGCTGTGTGATCGTGAAGATACCGCCCGAGAACAGGCCGCTGGCGAGCACTCCGGGAGCCACCTCGCTCTGGATCAGCACGGTCCCGTGGCGCGTGTCGAGCGTCGCGCCGAGCGGGATCAGCTCGCCGGCGCTGAGACTGACGAAGTGGTGCTTGCCGCGCAACTCGACCAGCACATGCCCCGCGGTCGTGGTCGCGCCGACGCTCGTGTCGAGCACCGGCTGAAGCGTTGAGCCGGTTGTGAACGTCTGATCCGCGGACGTGGCCATGCAGGTCGTCGCGGAGCAGTCGCTCGCGACCAGCCGGTAGTGGTAGGTCGTGTAGGGCGTCAGCCCGCCGAGGGTCGCGCTGACGCTGACGCCGGCGGGCGTGGCGATGACCGTCGCCGAGGCCGTCGAGGCGCCATAGTCGGTGCCGGTGCCGTACTCGAAGTCGTAGGTGACGGGCGTGCCGACGCTCCCGGCCGCTTCGAAGATCGTGCCCGAAAGGGTGACGCCGGCCTTGGTCACGCCCGAGACCGGCGCCAGCGCGGCCGTGAGCGCGGGCGGCGCCGGCGGCGAGTTCTCGCCGCCGCTCTGGCTCGATGAAGTGCTCGTTGTGGTCGTGGTGGTGCTGCTCGACGTGCTCGTCTGCACGGGCGGTGTCAGCGCCACGTTGTCGATCGCGTTGGCCGTGTCGTCGCTCAGCCAAAGCGAGTCGGTCCCGCCGGGGTCGGCGATCATCGAGGTGGTCGTGTCGGCGGTCGGCAGCAATCCCGGATAGGTCGTGAACGTTCCCGTGGTGCTCAGCGAGGTCAGACCGCCGTCCGTCCCGGGCAGGTCTGGCATCCACAGCTGTTTGTCGGGACCGGTTGCGAGGACGGCCGGATCGGCGTTCGAGTTGGCGGCGGGGACGTCGAACTCGGTGACCGAGCCCGTCGGGGTGATCTGGAGCACGGCCGCCGTCTGCCTGCTCACGGCGGCGTCCACCCCGTACCGAAGGCTCCCTCCGGGAGCGCCTGGCGAGTCGAACTCGGGAGCGCTGACGCCGACCCACATGTTGCCGTCGGGGCCGAGCACGATGTTGCCGAGAGCGCCGTAGATGTCGCTGGGCAGCGGGTACTGCGTGACGACGCCGTCCGGGGTGATCGAGGCGACCTCCTCGATCCCGGGCTCGGTGAACCACATCGTCGTCCCGTCGGACCCGACCGCGATCGACTGCGGGTCGGCGCCGGGCGGAAGCGGGTCGTTCCCCTCCGGATCGATCTCGCCGGGCGGTGAGGAGTAGGGCACCTCGACCTCGCCGATCTCATCGCCGCTCGGATGCGTGATCCACAGATCGCCGTCAGCGTCGGCGGCGATCGCACCGATCTCCGGGGGAATCAGCCGAACACCGTCGCTGAGGTCGCCGCCAGGGGTGATCGCGACCAGCCAGGAGGTGTCGACGTTGGTGTAGGTGAACCACACCAGGCCGGGGGTCGAGGCCATCGATACCGGCCGGAAGCCCTTCGGCAGGGGGTACTGCACGACACTGCCCCCCGCGACCGTGCCGACGAAATATGCGCCATCGGAGTCGCGCGTCTCGACGAACCACGGGTGTCCGTCGGGCCCCGCCGTCAGTGAGGCGACGCCCGATGCGCCGGTCGAGCCCGTCGGACCGGTCGCGCCCGCGATCGGGTAGCTCGTCACCGTGCCGCTCGGCGGGTCGGCCCCGGCCAGAGCGACGAAGCAGAGCACCGCCGTCGCGGTGAGCGCAACGGATATCGCGGCGATGCGCCTCATCGGGCCCTGACCCGCGCGGCCTCGCCGCGCGCCTCAACCAGATCCCCGTCGCGCAGCTGGCGGCCCCGCCGACTCTCGGCGACGCCGTTGACGCGCACGACCTCGGCGAGCAGCAGCGACTTGCTGTCGCCGCCGGACTCGGCGATGCCGCTCAGCTTCAAGAGCTGGCCGAGACGGATCGTCTCGCCCGTGATCTGGACCTCGCGGATCGCGCTCACCGGGAGATCTTGACGAAATCTCCACACGAGCACCGCACATCTTGATGCGGCCCACATGGCGGCGGACCTACGCTCGCTGCCATGAACGACCTTCTCGCGATCGTCCTAGCGATCGTCGCCTTCGGTGTGCTGCTGCTGATGATCGAAGCGATCGACCGAGTATGACGACGCTCGCCTACTTCGTCGCGCACATGAGCGCGGCCGACTTCTTCGGCCTGGTGATCTCGGCGCTGATCTGCATCTATCTGATGTACGCGCTCGTGCGCGGGGAGAAGTTCTAGTCCCATGACGGTCAGCGGCTGGTTGGAGATCCTCGTCTTCAGTGCGCTGCTGATCGCGCTGTCGCCGATCCTTGGCGGCTACCTGGCCAAGGTCTACACGGGCGAGCGCGTCTTCCTCACCCCGGTCTTCGGCTGGTTCGAGCGGGGGCTCTACCGCTCCTTCGGTGTCAACCCCAAGCGCGAGCAGGACTGGAAGTCCTACGCAAAGAGCCTGATCATCTTCTCGCTCGCGGGCTGGCTGCTGCTCTACCTCATTCTGCGCACGCAGACGCTTGATCCGTGGAACAACTACGCCGGGGTGAAGTTCTACTCGGCGCCGTGGAACGTCACGTTCAACACAGTTTCGTCGTTCCTGACGAACACGAACTGGCAGTTCTACAGCGGCGAAGACACGATGACCTACTTCAGCCAGATGGTCGGGCTGACGGTCCAGCAGTACGCCTCGGCGGCGGTCGGGATTGTCGTGGCGGTCGCGTTGATCCGCGGGATCGTCGGCCGCAGCGGTAAGAGTCTCGGGAACTTCTACTCGGATCTCGTTCGCACGATTCTCTACGTGCTGCTGCCGATGTCGTTCGTCAGCGCGCTCGTACTCCTCTCCCAGGGCACGATCGACAACATCTCTCACTACGTGAGCGTGCACGGGATCAGTGGCGTCGCGCAGACCATCGCGATGGGTCCCGTCGCATCGATGGAGGCGATCAAGGACCTCGGCAGCAACGGCGGCGGTTTCTTCGACGTCAATGCGGCGCACCCGTTCGAGAACCCCAACGGCTTCACGAACTTCTACATCATCTTCATGGTCCTGATCACGCCTGCCGCGCTGGTCTG
>JBEKNK010000040.1:0-24369 GCA_049522915.1 Solirubrobacteraceae bacterium
TTGAGGGACAGCTTCCCGATGACAACGCTCCGCGAAGGGACCATTGCGCGCAACGCGCGGTCCACAACCATCCATTTCGGTGACGGCTGGTCGGTGCGCACGTTCTCCGCCGCCTCCGCGACGGGCATCTTTGCGTCCGCCGCTCCGACCCTCGTGCTGGCTGGGGGACTTCTCACGAGCCTGCTGTTCGGTCTGGTCGTCTTCCTGCTCGCAACCGGGCGTGCACGCGCGCGGCGCCAGATCACGCTGAAGACCGGCGAGCTTCGCCATCAAGCGCTTCACGACGGCCTGACCGGCCTACCAAACCGTGAGCTGATCACCGACCGCGTGGAACAACTTCTGGCGCGCAGCCGTCGCAACAAGACCGTGGGCGGCGTCCTGTTCATCGATCTCGATGACTTCAAGAGCGTCAACGACACGCTGGGCCACCCGGCCGGCGACCAGCTTCTGCGGGCGGTGTCGGAGCGGCTGACCACGGTGCTGCGCGAAGTCGACACCGTCGGACGGCTCGGGGGCGACGAGTTCATCGTGCTGATCGACGGTGACCCGTACATCGCGCCAGAGTTCGTCGCCGGGCGGATCCTCGATGTCATGCGCCAGCCGTTCCAGCTCGATTGCGTGGATGCCCCGATCACGATCACGGCGAGCGTCGGGGGCGCCGTCGGCATGCGCAGCGACGCAAGCCAGCTGCTGCGAGACGCCGACATAGCTCTCTATCGCGCCAAGTCGACGGGACGGGATCGATACGCGGAGTTCGTTGCCGAGATGGAGACGACGCTGCGACACCAGACCGAGATCGGAGCCGACCTGCTCCGCGCGCTCGATGAAGACCAGTATCGGCTCGCTTATCAGCCGATATACGAGCTCGTCGACCTGACGCTGGTCGGGTTCGAAGCGCTGCTGCGCTGGGAGCACCCCTCGCTCGGCGTCACGCGCCCGGACAGCTTCATTCCCCTGCTGGAGACGAGTGGACGCATCGTCGACGTCGGCCGGTGGGCGCTCGAAACGGCGTGTCGGCAAATGGCGGAGTGGCACGCACTCGACAGTACGATAGGCATTTCAGTCAACGTGTCCGGCTGCCAGCTCGACAGCGAAGTCGTCGTCGCCGACGTCCGCCACGCACTCGAAGCAAGCCATCTGAAGGCCGGCGCGCTGACGATCGAGGTGACGGAATCCTCGCTCCTTCGGAGCCGGATCACGGCAGCAAGGCGCCTGACGCAGCTGAAGGAGCTATCCGTCAAGGTCGCGATCGACGACTTTGGTACTGGGTACTCATCGCTCGCTTACCTGCGTGATTTCCCGATCGACACGATCAAGATGGACCGCGCCTTCACCGACGCGCTGGGGCGCTCACCCCAGTCCGAAGCCCTGATCCGCCTGCTCGTTGCGCTTGGTCGTGACCTCGGTATTCGAACGCTCGCCGAGGGCGTCGAGACGATCGCCCAACTGGACCATCTCCGCGCCGAACACGTCGATGCAGTGCAGGGCTTCCTGCTCAGCAGGCCGCTCACCGCCGACGCCGCGGCCGCGCTGATCGTTCGAGGCCCCGTGCGTCACCCCGCTGGCGCGTTCTTTGGTCGATGGTATGCGTAACGGTCGCATTCCTGCCGACCTTGGCGCCAACAAAGCTGAGTCCGACACTTCGCCTCCGTCCTTAACCAGGTAGGACGACTGGCGGCCGTCGAGCCGCCGCAGGGGGACTCATGTTTCACTTCGCGCATCACCGCCCGGCCGCTCCCAGTGCGCCGCGTCGGTCTCACAAGTTTGCGGCGCTCGCCGCCGTGCTGGTTGCAGGGGCATTGATCGCAGCTCCACTCGCGTTCAGTGCGCAGGCGCCCGTCGGGTTGGGAACCGCCGGCAACTTCGCGGTTCTCGCCGGCAGCACCGTGACCAACACTGGCCCGAGTGTCATCAGCGGCAGCGTCGGCCTGGACCCCGGTTCGGCCGTCACGGGCTTTCCCCCGGGGATCGTGCTCGCCGGAACAACGCAGGTCGCCAACGGCGTGGCCCTGCAGGCCAAGTCTGATCTGGTCACCGCCTACAACGATGCCGCGGGCCGCAGCTCGACGGCCACCATCTCCGGCGACCTCGCCGGCCGCACGCTGACGCCCGGCGTTTACACCTCCGCGTCCTCGCTCGGCCTCAGCGGGCAGCTCACGCTTGACGCCCAGGGCGACCCGAGCGCCGTCTTCATCTTCCAGGCCGGATCGTCGCTGATCATCGGCTCTGGCAGCCAGGTCAACCTGATCGGCGCAGCGCAGGCCTGCAACGTCTACTGGCAGGTGGGTAGCTCGGCGACGATCGGCACGGGCAGCGCCTTCGTCGGCAACATCCTTGCGCTGACGTCAATCACGATGACCACCGGCGCAACCCTCCAGGGCAGCGCCCTTGCCCGCAACGGCGCGGTGACGCTGGACACCAACACGATCACCAGAGCGACCTGCGCCACCCCGACCGGGGGAGGCAGCAGCAGCAGTAGTAGTAGCAGCAGCAGCACTACCACCACGCCGGGGACCACGACGACGACCGGCCCGGGCACGACGCTCGGCTCCACCGGCTCCTCGGGAGCCAAGCCGAAGAAGCACAAGACCGTCAAACCGGCCGCCTCGAAGACCAAGCCACCGCAGCACCACAAGGCGGCGAAGCCGCCAACGCCCAAACCGGTCGTGCCCACGGCCGGCAAGCCTCCGGCGTTCACGGGCTGATCGTCGTGAACCGCTCGATCACACGCGGGTTCCCCGCGGTCGCGTCGGTCGCGGCCGCGGTGGCCCTGCTCGGTGCCGCAGCGGCGGTCGCCGCAAGCTCGCCGCTGCGGGCGCCGGACGCGCCGGCGGCGACCCAGCGGCTGGTCGTGCTCAACAACGACACCGAGGCGTTCCGCGCACCCGATGACGGCTCCGGCTCGGCCGGCGAGGTGAACGAGGTTCGCCCTATAACCGGTGAGCGCACGGTGCTTCCGATCGTCAAGAGCACCGGCACCGGCTGGCTGGAGGTGCTCCTTCCCGGCAGGCCGGACAGCCACACGGGTTGGATCAGGGCCGCGAGCGTGTCCCTGACGCTGACCGACTGGCACATCGTCGTGGATCTGAGCACCCGGGAGGTGTCCGTCTACGACGACGGTCATCTCACGCGCACGTTCCCGGCGGTCGTCGGCAAGCCGTCGACGCCCACACCCACAGGGAACTTCTTCGTCGAGGAGACGGTCCCGCTCGGCGCGGCGAGCTCAGGGGCGCCGTTCGCGCTCGCGCTCAGCGCGCGCTCGAACGCGCTCGCCGAGTTCGACGGCGGCCCGGGGCAGGTCGCGCTTCACGGGATCGCCAACATCGGCGGAGTTCCCGGTACGGCGGTCTCGCACGGATGCGTACGACTGACCACGCCAGACATCACCTGGCTTGCAGCGCACATCAGCTCAGGAGTGCCCGTCACGATCACCAACTGAGCTGGGTTGGGCGCCGCCGGCGATCGGCGGCATCGGTTGGATGTCACTTCTCGAAGCCGAACTCCGCCTGGGTCTGGCTCAGCTCGGCGGCTGTCGCGGCTGGCGCCTGAACAGCCCGCTTGGCGGGAGCGCTCGCGGGGACGACCGCACCACCGGCGCTCGCTGCGGCGTGCGCGGGCGGCACGCCGAACTCACGACGGATCTGGACGATCGCGCTGACGTGAGCCGGACGCACCGGCGCAGGCCGCTGGACGGCCGAGACCACACCGGCGCGAAGCGATTCGCTCAGCGACGCGATCCGCACGCTCGGCGAGCGGTGAACAGCGTGCGCACGGGCGCGTTCGATCTGCGCTGGGGGTCGCACGCTTCCCACACCCGGCAGGACCCCGAGCCGCGCGCAGACGGCGAAGCTCCCGGCCGCGCCTGCGACGCAGACCGCCGCAAGCCCAACCTTCAGAGCACCGACACCCGCAATGCCGCCGCCGGCCACTCCGGCGCCGCCGCCGGCGCTCGTCTCGGCAATCGGATGACGGACGACCGCCGCGACGCGGCGCACGCCAGCCCACACGCCGGCGAGCTTGACGGCGACGCCGCCGCCGAGCGCAATCGCACCCGGGGCCGGCAGCAGGGCCGCCACCGACCGCGCGGCCCGGTCGAGATCGCCAACCATGCGCGCACAGGCCGGGCAGTTGCGGACGTGTGCGCGCGCACGCGCCAGGCTCTCGCCGTCGGCGACACCGGCGGACAGCGCCAGCAGATCTGGCTCCAGGCGCCGGCACCGGTCACCGCGCTCATACTCCTCGACCAGCACGCGCAGCTTCCCTCGCGCACGCTGGGCAACCTTCCGGTACTTCTCGACCGACCATCCGAAGCGCGAACAGAACTCGCCGGCGCCCATGTCGACGCAGACCTGGCTGGCGAGCACGAGCTGCTGGTCGCGGTTCAGATCGGCGATGACCTCGCGCAGGCGGCGCAACTCAGCGCGGGCGATCACCCGGTTCTCGACGGCCGCGCCGCGATCCTCCAACTCGCCCGCAGCGTGCTCGGGCGCGTCGACGGGAACCGCGCGCGCGAGTGCGGCCTCGATCGCGCTGCGCCCGCCGATCGCCCGGCGACGGTCCTCGATGCGGCTCAGGAACTTCTGCTCGAGCGCGTTCTGGACGTGCTCGTTGGAGAGAAACGGCGAGCGTCGCGAGCGGGCGACCAACTCGAGCGTGGCCTGGCTGTAGCAGTCCTCGAGGTCCTCCCAGCGCAGACGGCGGCGGTGGACGCGGAGCAGCCGGCCACGGCGGTCAGCCGCAACCCTGGCCACCTGCTCGGCCGGATCGCCACCCAGATCGCGAGTCGCTAGCGACATCGTGGGCTTTTCCGACGACCCGGTCGCCACCGGGACAGCGCGCCTGCAGGTTTCCATAAGCCGCTCGCGACTCTAGGGGTTTGGCGCGGCGTCGATGCGGAATAACCTCCCCGACCGTGTCCCCCATCACCACCCTTCGAAGCACGATCGGCTCCGGGCTGCGAGCGATCGACCGCGCGCAGCAGCGCCACCCTGCGAGCGCGCTGCCCTGCGCGGTCTACAAGAAGTTCAGCGAGGACAATGGCGGCCAGCTCGCGGGGTTGATCGCCTACTACGCGTTCTTCTCGCTGTTCCCGCTGCTGCTCGTGCTGGTGACGGTGCTCGGGCTGGTGCTGCATGGGGACGCGACGCTGCAGCGCCAGATCGAGACCTCGTCGCTCGCCTCGTTCCCGGTCATCGGCAATGACATCAAGCACCACCTGCACTCGCTGAGCGTCGGCGGGCTGCCACTGGCGATCGGGCTCGTCACGGCGCTGCTCGCGGGCCTCGGCGTCACGCATGCGACGCAGATCGCGCAGGACCGCATGTGGGGCATCGGGCCGGCGGAGCGCAACTCGTGGTGGCGCTGGCGGCTGCGCGGCCTCGCCCTGCTCGCGATCCTTGGCGCGATCAACATCGCCGCGACGGTGATCGACGGCTGGGTTGACGCCGGCTCCGCCCACGGGGTGCTGGGAACGCTCGCCGCGCTGGTCGTGTCGCTGGCGCTCGACCTGGCCCTGTTCGTCGCGGTCTTCGTGCTGCTGACCTCCTATCCCGCGAAGGTGCGCGAGATCCTGCCTGGCGCGGTCCTCGCGACGGTCGTGTGGCAGATCCTGCAGTTCGCCGGCTCCTACATCGTCCAGCGCGAACTGAACAAGACAACCGACACCTACGGGCTGTTCGCGATCGTGATCGGCACGCTCGCCTGGCTGCACATCGGCGCCGAGGCGACGCTCTACGCGGTACAGCTGAACGTCGTGCGCGCCAAGCGGCTCTGGCCGCGGGCGCTGTTCGGCGAGCAGAACGCCGCTGAGACCGCGCCCGTTCAGCCCCACTAGCATTGCGGGGGTGCTCGAGGACGCCAGGGTCGTCGCCTTCGTCGGAAGCCAGGACCTCGCCGCGTCCGAGCGCTTTTACCGCGGGATGCTCGGCCTGAAGCTGATCGAGTCGAGCTCCTTTGCGTGCGTGTACGACATGCGCGGCACGATCCTGCGGGTCACGCGCGTCGAGATCGCGGCGCGCGCGCCCTACACGGTGCTCGGCTGGACCGTCGAGGACATCGGCGCCGCGGTGGCGAAGCTGCGGGCTCGCGGCGTCTCGTTCAAACGCTTCGGGGGGCTCCAGCAGGACCGCGATGCGATCTGGCGCGCCCCCGGCGGCACGCGCGTCGCGTGGTTCGAGGATCCCGACGCCAACACGCTCTCGCTGACCGAGCTGCCCCGGGCCTGAAGCGCGCGGGCGCGAGAGCGCGCGAAATCCCGTCGGCGCAGCCGGCCCTGCCGGCGGAGCCCCTTGAACTGAGCGGGCCTCGCGGGCTAGTCGCCGACCCTCGTGCGGCCCTCCAGCCGGCCCTCCGCGAGCGCCGCGCGCAGCCGGCGCTTGTCGAACTTGCCGACACTCGTCTTCGGCACCTCGGCGACGAACGCGAACTCCTCCGGCAGCCACCATTTCGCGACCCTGCCGCGCAGGTGCTCGACCAGCTCCGCCGCGGTCACCTGCGCGCCGTCCTCGAGGACCACGCACGCCAGCGGGCGTTCGCTCCAGCGCTCGTCGGGGGTCGCGATCACGGCCGCCTCGCGGACGGCGGGATGCGCCATCAGCTGGTTCTCGAGCTCGACCGAGGAGATCCACTCGCCGCCGGACTTGATCACGTCCTTGGAGCGGTCGGTGATCGTCACCCAACCCGCCGGATCGACGTGCGCGATGTCGCCGGTGCGAAGCCAGCCCTCGTCGAACTTCTCCGGCACCTCCTCGCGGTAGTAGGCGCTGGCGATCCACGGGCCGCGGACCTCGATCTCGCCGGTCGCGCGCCCGTCCCAGGGGACCTGCGCGTTGGCGTCGTCGATCAGGCGCAGCTCGACGAACGGAACCGGGCGCCCCTGGGTCGCGCGGAGCGCCCACGCCTCCTCGCCGCTCGTGCCGGCGGGGGCACGGGCGACGGTGCACATCGGGCTGGTCTCGGTCATCCCCCAGGCCTGCAGCATCGAGACGCCGTGGCGCTCCTCGAAGGCCTGCGCGAGCGCGAGGGGCATCGGCGCGCCGCCGCAGATCGCGCAGCTCAGCGAGCGCAGGTCCGGTTGGTGCGCGTCGGCGTAGCGCAGCAGGTCGGCGTAGAGCGTCGGGACGCATGCCATCGTCGTCGCGCGCTCGGCTTCGATCAGCGTCGCGAGCGAGGCCGCGTCGAGGTGGCGACCCGGCAGGATCAGGGTCGCGCCGCTCAGCGCCGCGGCGTAGGGCAGGCCCCAGGCGTTGACGTGGAACATCGGGACGACGAGCAGGACGCGGTCGTCGCCGGTGATCCCCAGCGATGCGGACATCAGGATCGCCGCCGAGTGCAGCGTGCTCGAGCGGTGCGAATAGAGCACGCCCTTGGGGTTGCCGGTGGTGCCGGAGGTGTAACAGAGCGCGGCCGCCTCGCGCTCATCGATCGCCGGATAGTCCGGCTCGCCGGCGGGCGCCTGCGCCAGCAGCTCCTCGTAGCGGAGGACCCGCGGCAGCTCACCGGTCGGGCCGTCGCCCATCACGACGAAGTGCTCGACATGCTCGAGCGCCGGGGCCAGCGGGGCGAGCGCCGCGGCAAGGGAGTCGTCGATCAGGACGATCCGGTCCTCGGCGTGGTTGATCACGTAGGCGATCTGCTCGGGGAACAGGCGCAGGTTGATCGTGTGCAGGACGGCGCCGATGCACGGGATCGCGAAATAGCACTCGAGGTGGTGCTGGGAGTTCCAGGCGAACGTGCCGACGCGCTCACCGCGCTCCACCCCCAGCGTCCGCAGCGCATGGGCCAGACGGTCGATGCGCTCGACGAGGACGCCGTGGCTTGCGCGCGTGACACCCTCGTCGGTGAGCGTGAGGACCCGGCCGGCGTCGGGGAAGCTGCGCATCCGGCGCAGCACGTATTGCAGCGTCAGCTGAAAGTCGTCCTGCATCAGTCCGGGGAGCATCGGGGGCCTCTCGAGGTCGTGGCGAACGCCGGGCGGCGAAAGCATCGCAAAGCCGCCGTCTGGGAACCTTCCGGCGCGATGGCTGCGCGGCGCTCACCAAACGCCTGGGCCTGGGGACTGGCGGCGCTCACAGCCGCCGGCGCCGCGCTGCGCTTCTCGACACTGAGCGTCCAGAGCTTCTGGCTCGATGAGGCGGTCACCCACCAGCTCGTCACGCGGTCGCTGAGCTCGATGCTCTCGAGGATCCCCCATTCGGAGTCCACTCCGCCGCTGTACTACGTCTTGGCGTGGGCCTGGGTGCGCGTCTTCGGCGCCGGCGAGGCCGGGCTGCGCTCGCTCTCGGCGGTCTTCGGCACCGCAACGATCGTGGCGCTCGCGCTGATCGCACGGCGGTTGGCCGGGGACCGTGCCGGACTGGCGGCCGCGGCGCTATGCGCCACCAACCCGCTGCTGATCTGGTACAGCCAGGAGGCGCGCGCCTACGCCCTGCTCGTCGCGCTGTGCGCGCTGACGCTGTGGTGTCTGCTGCGCGAGGACTGGCGCGGCTGGGCGATCGCCGCCGGACTGGCGCTCGCCACCCACTACTTCGCGGTCTTCATCGTCGTGCCGGAGCTCGCGTGGCTGCTGTGGCGTCACGCCCGGCGCTCGCGTGGCGCGGCGTGGTCGGCTGCGTTCGTCGTCGCTGTCGCCGCCGCGCTCTCGCCGCTGGCGATCGAGCAGGCCGGCGGCGATCGCGCCGCCTTCATCAGCTCGACCGGGCTGGCCAGTCGGATCGTGGCCGTCCCCAAGCAGTTCCTGATCGGCTACGCGACGCCGCACGCAGTCGTGCTGACGATCCTCGCCGCGTGTCTGGCGCTCGCGCTCGGGCTCTCACTGCGGCGCGGTGACCGCGCCCTGCTGGCGCTCGCCATCTTCGCCGTCGGCGTGCCCGTCGTGATGGCGCCGCTCGGCGCCGACTATCTGATCACGCGCAACCTGATCGCAGCAATGGTGCCGCTGGTGGTGCTGGCCGCCGTCGCCGCGAGCCGCACGCGCCATGGCCTCGCGCTGATCGGCGGCCTATGCGCGATCGGCGTGATCGCGTTCGCCGGCGTCGAGAACAACCCCTTCTACCAGCGCGACGACTGGCGAGCCGCGGCGGCCGCGCTGGGCCCGGCCCCGCATGGTCCACGCGTGGTCGCGGTGAACCCCTCCGACGGCGTGCCCGCGCTCGAGATCTACTCGCCGCTGCACAGGCTCGCGCCCGGAGCGCCCGTCCTCGCGCGTGAGGTCGACGTGATCGACCTGCTGCACAATCCGCCGGCGGTCGCGATGCCGGCGCCGCTCGCCGGCTTCACCCTCTGCGCGCCGCCAAGGCGGACCCCCGAGTTCGACGTCGTGCGCTACTGCGCGTCCTCGGCCGTCACCGTCCCCTACGGCGACGTTCTCGCGTTGAAGCTCGCAAAGCTCAACCCCTCGATCCTCGGCGGCCCCTGAGGAGGGGTGGTCCTCAGAACGTCGAGCCGTTCTCAGCCGGCGAACGGCCCGGCGTCGGCGGGGACATCCACCGCGTGCTCGGCGAGCGCCGCCAGCGGCACGATCTGCAGCGCCCGCTCGTGCGTGGACGCCATCACGACGTAGGCCGCGGCGCCGTCCTCGTGCGCCCGCAGCCAGTTCGCCGCGGTCACGCACCAGCGATCGCCGGGAACCAGGCCGGGGAAGCCGTAGCGCGGCGCCGGCGTGGTGAGGTCATTGCCGATCTCGCGCTGATGTTCGAGGAACTCCGCCGTGACGACTGCGCAGATCGTGTGGCTCCCGTGGTCCTCGGGGCCGCTGGTGCAGCAACCGTCCCGGTAGAAGCCGGTGAGCGGGTCGGTCCCGCAGGGCTCCAGCGGTCCGCCGAGAACGTTGCGCTCCTCCATCGTTGCAGTATCGCCCAGACGCGCTCAGGCTCCCAGGCGGAAGCTGTTGAGGATCGTCGTCGCGGCGGCGTGCTGGCTCGCCGGCAGCCAGAGCTGCACCTGAACATAGCCCTCCACTTGCGAGCCCCGGTGCATGACGATCACGATTCCGTTGTCGGGGTAGGGATCGCCGCCGCCGCGCGCTGTGAACGCAACCTCCCAACGGCTGAGCGAAAGCTTCGAGAGCACGCCTGCCGGCAGGCCGCCAATCGGGTTCGGCTGCGTCCCCCTGCTCGCGCATCCAACGCAGCCGCTGAGCACGACCTGCAGCCTGCGGCGGGGGTCGGCCGGATCTGACCACAGGTGGGTCGCGTGGTCCGAGGGGTAGCTCTCGTTCTTGAACTGCCAGCCGATCGGAAGCTCGACGCTGTAGGCGCCGCCGGGGGGTGAGACACGGGCCAGCGCGCCGGCGAGTGCCGGCGCGGCTGCGGCGAGCAGCAGGGAGATCAGCATGATCGCGCCCGCGAGGCCTCGTCGCATGCACGAAAGCCTAGACAGAGCGCAGACGGTCGGGCGCGACGGCGCCGAGGGTCAGCGGCGGCTCACAGCGAGCATCGGTCCCGGAGCGCGGCGGGCGCAGTAGTGTTGGGCGATGCTCCTGTACGCATGTCCGGGCGGCAAGGCCGCCCCCCACGTGCACCCCTGTGGAATCGCGGCACGAGCGCTGGACGACGCGGGACACACCTACGACCTCAAGCAGGTCAGGGGCGGGCGGATGATGTTCTGGACCTGGCCAACGCGTGTCCGCGATCGCGCCGAGATTCAGCGCCTCAGCGGTCAGCGCGCGGTGCCGATCCTCGTGCTTGACGACGGCAAGGTGATCAGCGGCTCGGGCGCGATCGTGCGCTGGGCGAAGGCGACCCCGGCGGTCGCGACCGCGACCCCGGACTGATCCGCGCCGCGCCAGCGCTCGCGTCGTTCAGGCGACCTGCACTCCGGCGAGATCGTCGACTGGCGGCGCGGGCGGGACGGGGACCGTGACGCCCAGACCGGCGCGCTGCGCGGCCTCATCGAGCATGGCGGCTGTTGCGGTGGCGCCGAATCTCGTGACACCGACGGCAACGAATTCGAGCAGGCGATCCAGCGTGCGCACGCCACCTGCGGCTTTCAGCGCAACGTTCGGCGTCGTTGCAGCGGCCATCAGCAGGACGTCGTGCACCGTCGCGCCGGTCGGGGCGAAGCCCGTCGAGGTCTTGACGAAGTCGGCGCCGGCGCGCTCGCTGATGCGGCTGCCCTCGGTGATCTGCTCGTCGCTCAGGTAGGCGTTCTCGAGGATGACCTTGACCAGGCCGCGTTCGGAGCGCGTCGCCCGGACGATCTCGGCGATCTCGTCCTCCACGTAGTCGTACTTCGCGCCGCGGAGCGCCCCGATGTTGATGACCATGTCGATTTCGCTTGCTCCATCGGCGAGCGCCCGGCGCGCTTCGAGCAGCTTCACCTCGGTCGTCGAGTTACCGTGCGGAAAGCCCACGACCGTCCCGACGGCGACGCCCGTGTCCGCGAGCAGGCCGGCGGCCAGAGCCACGTCGGCTGGCTTGACGCAGACCGAGCACGTGCTGTAGCTGGCGGCGAGCGTACAGCCGGCGCGGACATCCTCGTCAGTCAGTTCGGGGCGCAGAAGCGAGTGATCGATGAGTGCGGCTATCTCGCGCACCGTGAGTTCCGTCGGGATGGCCCTGGTGGTGGTCATTTGAGGCCGCCCTTTCACGCGGAGGGATCGGACGCCCAGCTTGGGGGGAACTGCGGCTCGCTCAAAACAGTAGTGGGTCCTCCGGGAATATTCGCCTGAAACGCAGCTCGTGGCGAGATCCTGGGGTTGGCTGGCACGGACACAGGGAGCGAGCAGGCCTGGAGGCTTGCCGCGACCGACGCCCGCCCGCATGCACCAGAATGTCGGCATGGCCCTTGCCGTCGCCGACGCCGCTCCCAGCACGCGCACGCCCCTGCTGAGCGTTGAGGGGCTCACGGTTCGCTTTGACACGTTCCGCGCGCTCGACGGCGTCGACCTCGAGATCCGCGCCGGCGAGACCGTCGCTCTGGCTGGCGAGAACGGTGCCGGCAAGTCGACGCTCGTCCGATGCATCGGCGGAGACATCGCACCCTCGAGCGGCCGCATCCTGATCTCCGGCGAGCGGATCGGATCCGACCCGGCCGCGCAGGCTCGCCGCGGCGTCGCGGTCGTCTGGCAGGACCTCGCGCTGTGCGACAACCTCGACATCGCGTCGAACCTGCTGCTCGGCAACGAGAGCGGCGGCCTGATGCGTTCGGAGGCCCGCTTCCACGGCGCCGCTGCGGCGCTGCTCACGAGCCTCGGCATCGGGTTGCTCGACACCACGCGCAGCGTCGGCACCCTCTCGGGCGGCGAGCGTCAGCTGCTGGCGGTCGCGCGAGCTATGTCGGGCCGGCCTCGGCTGCTGATCCTCGACGAGCCGACGGGAGCGCTCGGCGTCAACGAGTCGGCACAGGTCGAGCAGCTGACCGCAAACGTGCGCGCCCAGGGAACCACGGTGCTGCTGGTCTCCCACGACATCGAACAGATGTTTCGGCTGGCCGACCGCATCACCGTGCTCCGTCACGGCCGAGTCGTCGCCGACGTGGACCCCGAGTTCTCCCAGCCCGAAGACGTCGTCGCGTTCATCTCCGGACAGCAGACCGACTCCTCCGCTCGGCGCCAGCTCAGCAGGCTTCACGGCCTGGCCGACCGCCTGGCCTCGACCGATCCCTCGTCGAGCCTACCCCTGATCCTTTCCACTCTCGGTGGCGCCCTCGGCACGACACAGCTGTGCATCCACCTCGTCGATGGCGACTGCCTGCGCGCCGCCGGCGACCTCGGGTCCTCGCGCGCCCTGATGAGAGCATGGAGCGAACTGCCGCTCGGAGCCGCCGGCGGTCCGGTCGGGCTGGCCGCGGCGAGCGAGAGCACGGTTGTGGACTACGACATCCGCTTCAGCCCGGCGTGGACGCGCTGGCGTGAGCTTGCGACCGATGCGGGAATCGGCAGCTCATGGTCGGTGCCGCTGGTCGGCACGGGCGGGCTGACCGGTGTCATCACGGTCTTCCGCGAGGCGCGCGGGCACCCCCCGCGTCACGAGCTCGACCTCGTCACGCTGTACTCGGGTTATGTGGCAAGCGCGGTCGAGCGCGAACGGCTGCTCGGCGAGGTCACCGCGCGCAACCGCACGCTGGAGACCATTCAGGAGATGCTCGAGACGCTTGCCGGCCCCGTCCCGCTCGCCGAGGGGCTGATTGTCGTGCTCCACTCGCTCTGCACGGCGCTGGAGGCAGAGACGGTCGGGCTGCTCAGCCAGGATCGGTCGCTCGACGCACCGCAACGGTGGAGTGTCGTCGACTCAAGCGGAGCCGAGGTGCCGTCGTCAGCTTCGATGCGCGAACTTGCCGCGGACCTGCTGGGCGAGGCCCGCCACGACGGCAAGGCGCAGCAGGTCGAGGATCTGGATGGCGGGCGCTACCTGGCCGTCACCTTCGCCGCCCCGGGCGGTCCGGGCGTTCTGCTCGCCCATTGGCCTGCCCGGGCGGCGGCCACCGAGGGCACGGCACTGATGGAGGATGCCGCGAACTCATTGCGCCTGGCCCGTGAGCGCCAGGAGTCCGAGCGGGCGCGACGGGAGGCGAGCGCCCTACGACGCTCGCAGGAGCTGCAGCGCGGCTTCCTCTCCCGCCTCAGCCACGAGCTGCGGACTCCGCTGACCGCAATCGGCGGCTACGCGTCGAGCCTGATGGCGCCGGACGTGACCTGGGATGGGGCGACCGAGAAGCGGTTCGTGACGCGCATCGGGGCCGAGTCCGCCCGCCTCAACCGATTGGTCGACGACCTGCTCGACTTCTCTGCGATCGAATCCTCGACGCTGCGGCTGCAGGCCGACTGGTGCGAGGTGGCGCTCGTGCTCGATGCGGCGATTGGCTGCGTGACGGCGGCTGGGGCGAACCCCGTGAAGGCCAGATACGCGCCGAATCTGCCGGTCGTTTGGGCGGATCACGATCGGCTCGAGCAGGTATTCGTCAACCTGCTCGAAAACGCGCTTCGCCATAACCCCCCCGGGACGCTGGTGTTGGTCGAGGCGGCGCCCGACGAGGGCGGCGTGGTGATCAGGGTGACCGACAACGGCGCCGGCCTGCCGGACGACGTCGTCGCGGCCTTGTTCAAGCCACGCCAGCGCGGGCATGGGCCCAGCGCGGGCGCCGGCCTGGGGTTGTCGATCGCCAAGGGCATCGTCGATGCCCACGACGGGCGGATCGTGCGCGAGCAGCTTCGCCGCGGCACGAGGTTCTCGGTGCACCTTCCGATCGGGGGACCCGGCCCCTCGCACCGCTACGCCGAGGACCACGAGCACCCGGATGGCTGACGCCCCCCCAACCACGCGGATCCTCGTCGTCGAGGACGATCCGAATATCGTCGACCTGATCCGCTCGAACCTCTCGGTGCGCGGCTACGACACGATCGTCTCGACCGACGGCCTTCGCGTTGTTCAGATGCTCGAGACGGAACGGCCCGACATCATCCTGCTCGACCTGATGCTCCCCGCCGTCGACGGCTTCGAGCTGTGCAAGCAGGTGCGCGAGCATTCCACCGTCGGCGTGATCGTGATCTCGGCACGCGGGGGCGATCACGACAAGGTCGCCGCGCTCAACCTCGGAGCAGACGACTACATGACCAAGCCGTTCAGCATCGAGGAGCTCCTGGCGCGGATTGCCGCGACGCTTCGACGGACGCGACCGGCCATCACGCCGGCAAGCCCCGCGACGCGGATCACGCTGGCACCCGGCCTCGAGATCGACCTGGCCAGCCAGCAGGTGACCCGTGATGGCAAGGGCCTTCATCTCACGCCGACCGAGTTCTCGCTGCTGCGCGAGCTCGTCGCCAGCCGCGGCAAGCTGCTCACGCATGCCCAACTCCTGCGGCGCGTGTGGGGTTCCGGCTACGAGACCGAGACTGAATACGTGCGCGTCTACATCGGCCGTCTCCGGGCAAAGCTGGAGCCCGAGGGAAGCCCCGCGTTGATCCTAACTCAGCCGCGCGTGGGCTATCGGCTGGCACCCGAGTAAACAAGTCATAAACGGCGTTTACGACTCGTTGCGAAGCGACGTGAAACATTGACGTTGCGTTTACATAGAATGACGTAGGTTCTCTCTGTTCATGTGAATGTGACGCTCGGACGCCTATGTCCCGCCACGTCACCGGTATGAGAGAGAGGAAGCGAGAGAATGTCTCTGCTACAGAGGAAGTTTGCGGCTGTCGGCATAGCGTCGCTGGTACTGACCGGCGCGCTGTTCGCAACCGAGAACAGCTATGCGAAGTCGGCACCGAAGCCGGCTGCGATCACCTACAAGAACCTGTCTTACAAGGACTTCACGCTGAACTTCGCGGCGCTGAAGGACATCAGCCCGCTTGCCGCCAAGGGCAAGGGCAGCGTCGACGTGATCCTGCCTGACACCACGTCGTCGACCCGCTACACCGAGTTCGACGCGCCGTATCTGGACGAGGCGTTCAAGGACGCGGGCCTGAAGTCCTCGCAGTACAAGGTGCAGAACGGCGAGGGAAGCGACGCGACGTTCATCACCGATGCGGAGGCCGACATCACGGCCGGCGCGAAGGTCCTGCTGATCGACCCGGAGGACTCCGGGACCGGCGAGACGGTCGAGAGCTACGCCGCCGCCCATAACGTCAAGATCATCGACTACGATCGCCTCACGCTCGGCGGTTCCCGCGCTTACTACGTCAGCTTCAACAACGTGTACGTCGGGACGCTCCTCGGTCAGGGGCTTGTCGCCTGTGTCAAGGCGTGGAACGTGACGAACCCGCAGGTCATCGTGATGCACGGTGCAACCACCGACAACAACGCGACATTGTTCGCACAGGGCTACGACGCGGTTCTCGCCCCGGAGTTCGCAAGCGACGGATGGAAGGATGTCGCCAATCCCGCCGGAACGTGGGACCCGCCGACAGCGGAGACCGAGTTCCAGCAGGCATACACCGCGAACCCCAGCTCGAACGCCCTGCTCTCGCCGAATGACGAGAACGCGGCACCGATCATCGGCTACCTTCAGTCTCTTGGGATCAAGCCGGACACCTTCCCGGTGACCGGACAGGACGCGACGCTCATCGGTCTCCAGAACATCATCTCCGGATACCAGTGCGGCACGGTCTATAAGCCGATCTACCTCGAGGCTCAGGCGGCCGCGGCGCTCGCGATGTACCTGCGGGCGCATGTCACACCGCCGAAGGGTCTGGTCAACGGCCAGTCCGACGACTCGGTCTCGAACGTCGAGGTGCCGTCGATTCTGGAGACACCCGAGTGGGTCACTCCGACGACCATCGAGTCGACGATCATCAAGGACAAGTTCGTGCCGGCCGCACAGCTGTGCGCAGGCTCGTTCGCAGCCGATTGCACCAAGTACGGAATCCACTAGGGCCGCAACAACCGTCCGGGCTATAGTCACGGTCGAATGACCCCAGACTCGGAAACTGCGGCTAGCGAGTCGCACGTTGCGAAGGGTGCCCGGTCCGCCTCGGCGGACCGGGCACCCAGCCCGTCGGCGTCCAACGGTGGCGTCACCGACGGCCAGCTGCTCAGCCTGCGAGGGATCGCGAAGCACTTCGGAGCGGTCACCGCGCTGGATGGCATCGATCTTGATATCCCGCCGGGACAGGTGACTGCGCTGGTCGGCGACAACGGCGCCGGGAAATCGACACTGATCAAGACCATTTCGGGAATCCTGCACCCCGATGGCGGTGAGCTGATCTGGAACGGCACGCCGGTGCACGTGCGAAGCCCACGCGACGCAGCGGATCTCGGCATCGCCACCGTCTACCAGGACCTCGCGCTCTGTGACAACCTCGACATCGTTCAGAACATGTTCCTTGGACGCGAGACCGGACGTTTTGGTCTATTAAATGAAACTTCGATGGAGTTGACGGCAAAGGACACGCTGTCCGGTTTGTCAGTGACCTCTGTGCGGTCGATTCGCCAACCGGTCGGCTCCCTCTCGGGTGGTCAGCGCCAGGCCGTCGCGGTGGCGCGAGCCGTTATGTGGGAGGCGAAGCTGGCGATCATGGACGAGCCAACCGCGGCGCTCGGGGTCGCTCAGACGACGATGGTGCTGTCGGTCATCCGCCGGCTCGCTCAGCGCGGCATTGCGGTGATCGTGATCTCGCACAACCTCAACGACGTCTTCGCCGTGGCGGATCGCATCGCGGTCCTGCACCTCGGTCGCCTGGTCGCGAGCGGTCCGGCGTCGGAGTTCGACACGCAAAGCGTCGTCGAGATCATGACCACCGGTAGCGCGAGACCACGTGACGCGACCACTGCCCCTCTCGAAGCAGCGACGGGAACGGAGTGAACGATGAACGCTGAGCAGCCGGTGGCCGGAACGACGGTGACGACTGCGACCGACGATGGCGCATCCGAGCTCGCTGTCACCTCGGGGCCGCAGGATTCACTCGAGGCCACGGCGGCGCCCGGAGATCTCCTGGCGCTGCCGGCCGACGCCAGCTTGAGCCAATACATCGGCGCGTGGGCCAAGCGGGTCCGCTCCGGTGACAGCGGCGTGCTGCCCGTCATCGTCGGCCTGATCGTCATCGTCATCATCTTCCAGACGCAGAGCTCCGTCTTTCTCTCTGCGGCCAACCTCACCAACCTCCTCACCCAGGGCGCGCCGTTCGTCATGCTCGGCATGGCCGAGGTCTTTGTGCTGCTGCTCGGCGAGATCGACCTGTCGATCGGCTATTCCGGGGCGGTCGGCGCAGCGGTGATGACGATCCTCGCCTACCAGCCGATCAACTTTGGTTGGGGGCTCGCGATCGCTGCGGGTCTGGCGACAACCGCGGGCATCGGCTTCCTTCAGGGCCAGCTGATCACGCGCCTGCGACTGCCGTCGTTTGTCGTCACGCTTGCCGGGCTGCTGTTCTGGGAGGGCTTCCTGATCTGGATCATCAACAACCAGAGTCCCTCCAACGGCGGCTCGATTCGGATCCTCAACACGGTGATCCACAACATCATCTACGGCACGGTCAGTCCGACCGTGAGCTGGATCGCGATGGCGGTCGGGGTGGCGGTCTTCGCGATCGTCACGCTGCGCCGGGACAGGCGCCGAGCGGCCAGTGGCCTGGTGGCTCCGCCGATCCGGCTGACGGCGATAAAGATCGCCGGCATGGCTGCCGCGGGAATCGTGCTCGTCGCCATCTGCAACACCAACCGTGGCGTCCCGGGTGGTTTCGTGATCCGTGGCGTGCCGTGGGTCGTCCCGATCGTGCTCGCATTCGTCGTTTGCTGGACGTTCCTGCTCAACCGCACGCGGTTCGGTCGCTACGTCTACGCGATCGGCGGCAACAGCGAGGCGGCGCGGCGTGCGGGTATCAACGTCCGCAGAACGCGCGTGCTCGCCTTCACGCTCGCCGGATTCACCGCCGCCGCAGGCATGATCATCTACGCCTCCAGGCTGGGGTCGATGTCGAGCGACGTCGACGGCGGGCAGATCGTGCTCTACGCCGTGGCCGCCGCCGTGATCGGCGGCGCAAGCCTGTTCGGTGGCCGCGGCAAGATGGTCCACGCGCTGCTAGGCGGCATTGTCATCGCGACGATCTACAACGGCATGGGCCTGCTCGATCTGTCCTCAGCGGTGCAGTACATGGTCACCGCGCTCGTTCTCCTGGCGGCAGTGACCGTCGACGCGGTCTCCAGGCGCGGCAGCACCGCGAGCTGAACCGGTCACCGCCGGCTCCAGCGCGCCCGACCATACGCGAGCGCGACATGGACGCCCGGTCTGCGTCCCTGCGCAGCATTGAGGCGTCGACACCGGCGCTGCGCCGCCGCGGCATTCGTCTGCAAGGTCTCTCGAGCCGCTGGCCCGAGGTCGCCCGGCCGCCGCGGAGGAAGGTGGGAAGGCGGTCACCCGCCCCCTCTCCACCTCCAATTTATACCACGCAGAGGGCTCTCATGAGGCCGTCCAGCGTGCTGTATAACCGCCGCCCGAGTCCAGACCAGACCGACGATTGGAGTTACGAAATGGGTGTGCTGCTTTCGAGATATTCACCCGGCGCGTGGGCATGAACGAGCATGAGGTGGTGATCGCCGGAGGCGGTCCGGCGGGGATGATGCTGGCGGCTGAGTTGGCCCTGGCGAAGGTCGACGTCGCGGTGCTTGAGCGGCGCTCCGATCACGTGCTCGTCGGCTCGCGAGCAGGCGGTTTTCACTCCCGCACGATCGAGGTGCTGGATCAGCGTGGTGTCGCTGATCGGTTCCTCGCGGAGGGCCAGGTGGCTCAGGCCGCGACGTTCGGAACGACGGTGCTCGACATGAGCGACTTCCCCACACGTCATCCGTACTCGCTCGGAATCTGGCAGAACCGGATCGAACGGATCATGGCCGCCTGGATCGCCGAGCTTCCGGTGCGGATCTACTACGGACGTGAGGTGACCGGCTTCGCGCAGGACGCCGCCGGCGTCGACGTCGAGCACTCCAACGGCCAGTCTCTGCGAGCCGCATATCTCGTCGGGTGCGACGGAGGACGCAGCGTCATCCGCAAGGCAGCCGCGATCGACTTCCCCGGATGGGATCCGACCAGGAGCAACCTGATCGCCGAGGTCGAGACGACCGATGAACCACCGAAGGGCATTCGCCACGACGCCAGCGGCGTCCACGCCCTCCACACGATGGAGGATGGACGGACGGTGCGGGTCATCGTGACCGAGCAGCAGATCGGGCCTGCCGGCGAGCCCACCCTGCGCGATCTCAGCGAGGCGCTGGTCGCGGTTTACGGCACCGACTTCGGGATCCACAATCCCACCTGGATCTCGCGGTTCACCGACATGACACGTCAGGCAGCGGCCTACCGCGCGGGACGAGTCCTGCTCGCCGGCGACTCGGCGCACGTGCATTACCCGGCGGGCGGGCAGGGCCTCAGCCTCGGCGTGCAGGATGCGGTGAACCTCGGATGGAAGCTCGCCCAGGTGGTCAACGGAACATCCCCGGAAAGCCTGCTGGATACCTATCACGACGAGCGCCACCCGGTCGCTGCCCGCGCGCTCCGGCACACGATTGCTCAGGCCGCGCTCCAACGCCGCGACGAGCGCATCCAGGCGCTGGTCGATGTCGTGTCGGAGCTGGCAGCCATGGACGAGCCTCGCAAACGGCTCGCCGGGATCATCTCCGGGCTGGACATCCATTACGACCTCGGCGAGGGACATCCGCTGCTCGGACGCCGCATGCCCGATCTGGACCTCGTGACCGTCGACGGCCCGCTCCGCGTCTTCGAGCTGCTGCACGGCGCCAAGCCGGTGCTGCTCAACCTCGGAGCGCCCGGCGCCTTCGACATCACTCCGTGGGCTGACCGGGTCCAAATGATCGACGCCGAATACGGTGGCCCGTGGGACCTTCCGGTGCTCGGCGCGGTCAGCGCTCCCACCGCCGTCGTGATCCGGCCCGACGGTTACGTTGCCTGGGTCGGAGAGCGAACGCAGCTCGGACTCGCTGAAGCTCTGACCACGTGGTTCGGACCGCCGGCTGCGCCGTAGGGGCCTACATCTGTTCCAAGAGACGCGTGGTCCAAAGCGAGTGACGTCGCCGAAGTTCGTGTTCGTCAAGGTCGCCGCGTCCCAGGGGCGCGTAGTTCGCAGCCCAGGTCTCGACGACGTCGTGCGAGCGTGCCACTGCCCAGGCATCCCAGAGCACCACGTGGTCGAGGGTCCGGCCGCTGTCGGCTTCATACGCCGCGAGGAAGGCGTCGGCGATGCGCTCGTCAAACAGGAGCACGAGATCGAGGCGGCACCAGCCGAGGTCGTAGCCGTCTGGACCGCGCGCCGCACCCGACCAGTCAACGATGCCGGTGAGCCTCCGCTCACGCCAGACGACGTTGCCTGACCAGTAGTCGCAGTGGGCGAGCACGTCGGGCGAGCCGATGATCTGCGACCAGCGAGAGCGTACCTCCGGCGCCAACGGACCGTTCAACTCAGCCTGAGACCCTCGGCCGTCGAACACGCTCGGCAGGTCCGCCGGCCGGTCGCCTGGTCCCACGTGCACCAGCGCCAGCGCGCGACCCAGCTCGCGCGCCCACGTCATCGGGTCATTCGGCGTGATGTCCGCCTCGCCGTCAAGCCAGCTGATCAACGAGGTCGGGCGCTCGGACCATTGGCCGTTCAGGTCGCCGCCGAGCAGCACCGGGGCCAAGCCCCCGAGCCCGTCAAGAGCTCGCAGCACACGCTGCTCACGCGACGCTGCAGAGTCGCCGATCGGGAACTCGCGGACGACCACGCTGGACGGGGGATTGTCGGTATCGACGCGCCAGGTATCGGCATGCTGACCGCCCTCGAGGCGTGCAACGTCCACGATCGCCGCGGACGGGCCGGCCAGGCGCCGCACTACCTCAAGCGCCCCAGCCGAGGGCAGAACCTCAGACCGGGTCATCGCTGAAACCCTACGACCACGGCGCACACGGCCGCGCCGAGGCTTGCTCCGGCGAACCAGCCGATCGCGTTGCTGCGGGTAGCCGGCCGCGCGCCGTATCGCGTGCTCCCGTCGTGGGGTCGGCTCGTTAGGGTGGGCCGATCCGCGAGCGGGAGAAGGTTGAGGGAGTCGATTGACAGGAGCGAACGCTCCGAGCGCGTGTTGGCGACAGGTGAGGACGAGCATGAATACGATCAGGGCGCCGCGCGTGGCTTCGACGACACAGTGACCGACGCGATCCCAGCTTCGACGCAGGCCGCCTCGCGCCGCGGCGCGGGTGTCGCGTTGGGGCTGATCTGTGCTGCGCAGTTCGTTCTCCAGCTCGATTTCAGCATCGTCAACGTCGCGCTGCCCTCGATCCAGCGGGACCTGGGGCTGCTCGCTTCGCAGTTGCAGTGGATCGTCACGGGCTATGCGCTGACCTTCGGCTCGCTGCTGCTGCTCGGTGGGCGCGCGGCCGACATGCTCGGCCGCCGGCGGCTGCTGATGCTCGGCCTGGCGCTGTTCGCGCTCGCCTCGCTCGCCGCGGGCCTGGCTCAGTCGTCGCTGTTCCTGATCGTCGCGCGGGTGATCCAGGGCGCTGCCGGGGCGATGGTCTCGCCCTCGGCGCTGTCGCTGCTGACGACGATGAATCCCGAGGGACCGGCGCGCAACCGCGCGCTCGGGATCTGGCAGGCGACGACGGCGGCCGGCGCGACGACCGGCATCGTCGCCGGAGGCCTGCTGACTCAATACCTCGGCTGGCGCGCGATCTTTCTCGTGAATCCGCCGCTGATCGCGGTCATGCTCGTGCTCGTGCCACGCGTGCTGCCGGCCAGCCCGCCGCAGGGCGCTCAGCGAATCGATGCGCGCGGCGCGGTGCTCGGTACCGGGGCGCTCGCAGCACTGATCTTCGGACTCAGCAACGGCCAGCAGCACGGCTTCACCGCCGTCGCGACGCTCGCGTCGTTGGCGGCCGCGCTCGTGCTCGCCGTCGCGTTCGTGGTCACCGAGCGGACGGTTGCGGCGCCGATGTTGCCGCTCTCGATCTTCGCCGCGGCGACACGGCGCGCGGCGGTCGAGGCGATGCTGCTGATCGGCGCGATTCTCGCCGCCTACGTCTACTTCGTCTCGCTCTACCTCCAGCGCGTCGAGCACTTCAGCCCGCTCGACACAGGCCTCGCGCTCGTGCCCGCCACGATCACCGTCGTGCTGACCTCGACATTCCTCACCCGTCGCCTGCTCGCGCGGATCGGCGTCAAGCGGATGCTGCTCGCCGGACTGACCGCGATGGCGGCAGGGCAACTGTGGCTGGCGCAGATCTCCGTCGGCGCAAGCTACGCGAGCGCCGTGCTGCCGGGCCTGCTGCTCACCTCGCTCGGAATCGGCCTGGCGCTTCCGACGGCCTCGGTGGCGATCACCAGCGGCGTCGAGCGCCGCGACCAGGGCCTCGCCGGCGCGCTGTTCGTGACTGGCCAGCAGACCGGGGCAGCGATCGGCCTCGCCGTTCTAGCGACGATCGCCGCCACACGCACCGCCCACGCGCACGGATCGCTCATCGCCGGCTACCGGCTCTCATTCCTGCTCGCGGTCGGCATCGCGCTCGTCGCCCTGGGCCTCGTCATGGCACAACTGGGCGGCCGCGCGTGTCAAACAGAACTCGCGCGCCAACGGCAGGAATCCGGCGCGCCGCAGCCGGTCAGCACAGCCGAGGCATCGCTGCGCGAGAGCTGAAAAACGACGCCAGGTGACCGAGCACGTCGCGGCTGAAAGCCGGTTGGTCTTCGCCCTTCCGTTCGTGATGACCGATAACCGCGCGCCCCGCGGGGTCGACCAAGCGCTGCGCTCCGTCCAGACCTGAGCGACCACACCCCGGCCCGGCCGCGCCGATATCAGCGCCGGTCATGAAGCCAGACGCCGCCCCAGCGACCGTCGCCGGCAAGGTTTCCGGCGTTTCTGACGCGCGCGAGAGGCCCCGCCGCCGACCGTCGGCCAGCTCCGCGAAGTGACCGTTTGGGTGGCATTAACCCCCTAAAAGGGTTGGAGACCGTCTGGTAGGTTGTCACGAGAAGTTACGAACGTGGCCTCGGGCGCTCGGCGGGCAATCACGTCACACACGACGGCAGGGTGCGCCCGCCCACGACAGGGATCACAGCAAAGCCGCTGACCGACTCAGCGCAGCGCTCACTGGATAGCGCACCGAATCAGGTGACCAACGGGGTCATCAATACCTGGAGCGGACAAATGAAGCACCCGCCTACCCTGGTGCGATCGCCCCTGGCATAAAGGAGAGATCACCCCTATCGACAAACGCAAGGGAGACATAGTGAAACGCCGCCCGACAATCAGTGGCGCACTCGCCGTCATCGCGCTGCTTCTCGCAGCCGGTGGAACAGCGTACGCCGCGAGCAGCTACATCATCACGAGTACACATCAGATCAAGCCGAGCGTCCTCGCACAGCTGCACGGTCAGCGTGGTGAGCGCGGATATACCGGTAAACAGGGCAAGACCGGCGCCAACGGCACGAACGGTGGCACCACCAACGGCGCCCCGCCGGCACAGGGTGTCGTGGACAACGCAGGCCCAGCAGGCGCCGCAGGCGCGGCCGGTCAAAGCGGCGCCGCAGGCGTCAACGGGACCAACGGTCCGGCGGGAGCCACCGGAGCGACTGGTCAGGTCGGTGCCGCAGGTGCCAACGGGACCGACGGAACCGACGGGACCGACGGTGCCGCGGGAGCAGCCGGAGCCAGTGGCATCAACAACCCACTGGTCGTGACGGCGAGCAGCACGAGCGTCGGTCCCGACTCCGGTGACTGCGGAAACACCTGGGCCACCGATACCTACGACCGCACCTGGACGATCGAGCCGCAGGAAGATGGCAGCTACACCATCTATGAGCAGGTCAAGGGCACATTCGTGACGACAGCCGGCGCGAGCCAGCCGAACCCGTCCTCGTGCTCTGACAACACCGGCCAAGATGGTGGAGTGGCCGGTACGTTCTACGGAGTGGAAACCTGGGCCGTATCCGCGCCTGGTGGCGAGTCTGCTGAT
>JBEKNK010000041.1:0-22814 GCA_049522915.1 Solirubrobacteraceae bacterium
CGCCTTCGGCGGCGGCGGACACCGCCGCGCCGCGGGCTTCACGAGCGACCTGTCGACGGCCGAGCTGATCGACGCGATCCGCGCCCGGATTTGACGCCGGCGGAGGCTGAATCCCCGTCGGGGATTCTGCTGGCGGACAAACCAGCCGCGATCAGCTCGCACGACATGGTCGCCCGCGCCCGCCGCGCGCTGGGCGTGCGACGCGTCGGCCATGCCGGCACGCTCGACCCCTTCGCGACCGGCCTGCTGATCGTGCTGGTGGGCCGCGCGACGCGCCTCGCGCGCTACTTCACGGCGCTCGGGAAGACCTACGAGGTGGAGGTGCGCCTCGGCGCGACCTCGAGCACCGGCGATCCCGAGGGGGAGATAACGCAGACCGGTCAGGTGCCGGACACGCTGGTCCTGCCGCTCGGCACGCTGCGCCAGCGGCCGCCGGCGTACTCGGCCGTGAAGATCGACGGCGAGCGCGCCTACGCCCGCGCGCGCCGCGGCGAGGACGTCCAGACGCAGGAGCGTGAGGTGACGGTGTTTCAGTCGAGCGTGCTCTGGCGCGAGGGCGACCGGGCGGCCCTGCGCGTCGTCTGCTCCGCCGGGACCTATGTCCGCTCGCTCGTCGCAGACCTCGGCGACGCCTACTGCACGGCGCTGCGGCGCCTCGCGATCGGGCCCTTCGAGGTGGCGGACGCGTGGCCGGGGGAGGGCGTCGCGACGCCGCTGCAGATCGCCGCCGCCTGGTCGCGCTTCGCGCCGATCGTCGCGCTCTCGCCGGCGGAGGTCGACGCCGCCGTGCACGGGCGCGGCGTCGAGGGGCGCGGCCTGGCGGGCGCGGTGCTGCTCGTCGACGGCGCCGGCGAGGCGGTCGCGGTGGCCGGCGAGGAGGACGGGGTGCTGCGCGTACAGGTCGGGCTACGCGGTTGAGGGCCTATCGCAGTGGGGCGTCGCACGCCTACCGGGATAGGCCCTAATAGGCTTCGCTCGCGATGCGCCTGACCGAGTTCAACGACGCAAGGGGCGGCGCGGGCGCCGTCGCCGTCGGGACCTTCGACGGCGTGCACCTCGGCCACCGCGAGGTGATCGCCGGCGCCGACACGGTGCTGACCTTCGAGCCCCACCCGGTCGCGATCGTCGCGCCCGCGCACATGCCGAAGCTGCTGACGACGCTCGAGCGCAAGGCCGAGCTGATCGCCGAGCTGGGCGTGGAGGAGATGATCGTGATCCGCTTCGACGCCGCCTTCGCGCTTCGCAGCGCCGCCGAGTTCGTCGACGAGGTGCTGGTGGGGCGGCTCGACGCGCGCAGTGTGGCGGTCGGTGAGAACTTCCGCTTCGGCGCCGGCGCCCAGGGCGACGCGGCGATGCTGGCCGCCGACGGTCGCTTCGACGCGCGCGTCGTGGCGCTGCGCGAGGTCGACGGCGAGATCGTGTCCTCGAGCCGGATCCGCTCACTGATCGCGGCCGGTGAGGTTGCGCACGCGGCCGTGCTGCTCGGTGAGGACTACGAGCTGCGCGGGCCGGTCGTCGCCGGCGATCGTCGCGGGCGCGAGCTCGGCTTCCCGACGGCGAACATGGTCCCGCCCGAGGGGCTCGCGTGCCCCGGCCACGGCGTCTACGCCTGCCTCGCGAACGGGCTGCCGGCGGCCGTCAACATCGGCGTGCGCCCGACCTTCGGCAGCGGTCGCGCGGAGCTGATCGAGGCCTACCTGATCGACTTCGACGGCGACCTCTACGGGACGCAGCTGCGTCTGCGATTCCTTGCGCGCCTGCGCGGCGAGCGCCGCTTCGAGACCGTCGAGGCGCTGGTGCAGGAGATGCATCGAGACGTCGCCGCGGCGCGAGTGATCTGTGCGGGCGCGCTTGGCTGATTGGCGTCTCTGCTAGCGTTCACGGCCGTCGATGACCCTGACCACTGAACGCAAGCGCGAGCTCACAGCGCAATACGGCTCCAACGAGCACGACACCGGCAACGTCAAGGTCCAGATCGCTCAGCTGACCGAGCGGATCAACGAGCTCACCGAGCATCTGCGCGAACACAAGCGCGACCACCACTCCCGGCGCGGACTGCTGATGCTGGTCGGCAGCCGCCGGCGCTTCCTGAACTACCTCCAGCGCAACGACCTCGAGGGTTACCGCGACCTGATCAAGGCACTCGGGCTGCGCAGGTGAACGTGCTCGCGCCCGGCACGCCGGCGCCCGAGTTCACACTGATCAGGCAGGACGGGACGAGCTTCACGCGCGCGGACCTGCTCGGAGCGACCACGGTCCTGGTCTTCTACCCCGCCGCCTTCAGCTCGGTCTGCAGCGACCAGCTGGCGCTCTATGAGGAGGTCCTGCCGGAGCTCGCCGAGCGCGGCGCGAGCATCTACGCGGTCTCCACCGACAACCGTCATTCGCAGAGCGCCTTCCGCGCACAGCTCTCCTCGTCGATCGAGCAGCTCAGCGACTTCGAGCCCAAGGGCGCCACCGCGCGCGCCTTCGGCGTGCTGCACGAGGAGAAGGGCTACACGCAGCGCGCGCTGGTGATCATCGGCCCCGACGCCGTGCTGCGCTGGAGCTACGTGTCGCCGTCCACGGCCGAGATCCCGGGCGCAAACCTGATCTTCGACGGGCTCGAGGAGCTTTAGGGGAAGTTCTTGCAGGTGGGGCATGCCCCACCTGGAGGTTGGAGCATGCTCCAACCTCGGGGTCGGTGCATGCACCGACCCCAACAGCCCGGACCGCTAGCCTGGGCAGCAGTGAGCGATCTCCGCAGCGCCCCGGCGCCGCCGCTCAGCGCGGCCGACCATCTGCGCGGCGATCCCGCCTGGCCGCTGGTCGTGCTCTACGCCGACTTCACCTGCCCGCGCTGCGCGCTGACGCACGAGCGGCTGGCGGGCGCGCCGTTGCGGGTGGCGTTCCGTCACTTCGCGATCGCCGCGAGGCACCCGCGTTCGGTGGCGCTCGCCTGCGCGGCCGAGGCCGCCGGGCGTCAGGGGCGCTTCTGGGAGCTGCACGACGCGCTCTTCGCCGACCCCGCGCACACCGACGATCCCCATCTGTGGGCGCACGTCGCGGCGCTGGGCCTCGATCTCGAGCGCTTCGAGCGCGACCGTCGCTGCGAGGAGCTGCGCAGCTTGGTGCACGAGCAGACGCGAGCCGGCATGCGCGCCGGCCTCGCGGTCACCCCGACGCTGATCGCCGAGGGCGAGATCCTGCCCGGCGCGCCCGACGCCGAGCTCATCGCTCGCCTGACCGGTAGGATCAAGGGCAACCCTTAACAGGAAAAGACAAGGAAGCTCCGCCGCCGAAGGCGGACAGGAAGGTAATTACATGAGCAGTGACAACGTAACCCGGCTCTCGGTGGAGATCGCCGGGAGCGAGATCTCGTTCGAGACCGGACGGATCGCGAAGCAGGCCGGCGGCGCCGTCGTGGTCCGCCAGGGCGACACGATGGTCCTCGCGACCGCGACCGCCGGAAACCTCCGCGACACCGACTTCCTCCCGCTCACCGTCGACGTCGAGGAGCGGATGTACGCCGCCGGCAAGATCCCCGGCTCGTTCTTCAAGCGCGAGGGGCGCGCCGGCGAGAAGGGCACGCTGACGGCGCGCATGATCGACCGCCCGATCCGCCCGCTGCTGCCCAAGAGCTGGCGCTATGAGACCCAGATCGTCGCGATGCCGCTGTCGGTGGACCACGTCCACCCCTACGACATCCTCGCGATGAACGGCGCCTCCGCTGCGCTGATGATCTCCGACATCCCGCTCGCGACGCCCGTCGGCGCGGTCCGGATCGGCAAGATCGACGGCAACTTCGTCGTCAACCCGCGCGAGGAGGACCTGCTCGGAGTCAGCGAGCTGGAGCTGACCGTCGCCGGTACCGAGGACGCGATCCTGATGGTCGAGGCCGGCGCCCGGGAGATCCCCGAGGCCGAGATCCTCGACGCGCTGGACATCGCCCACGGTGAGATCCGCAAGCTCTGCGCGCTGCAGCGCGAGCTCGCCGAGAAGGTCGGCAAGCCGAAGCTCGAGGTCGTCGTGCCGCAGATCGACGCGGGGCTGCTGGAGGAGGTTCGCAGTGCCCACGGCGCCGCGCTGGACGCCGCCACGCAGGTGCAGGACAAGATCGAGCGCCAGAACGCGACCAAAGCGGTCGAGGCGGCCGTGCTCGAGCAGTTCTCGGGCGATCCCGACTCCGACGCCTACGCCGAACACCGCGCCGCGGCGCAAAGCGCGTTCGACAAGCTCGAGCGCTCGATCATCCGCGAGCGCATCGCGGTGCACAAGAAGCGCCCCGACGGGCGCGCCGAGGGCGAGATCCGCGAGATCACGATCGAGGTCGGCGTGACGCCCCGCACACACGGCTCGGCGCTCTTCACACGCGGCCAGACGCAGGCGCTCAGCGTCGTCGCGCTCGGCACGCTGAAGGAGGAGATGCGCCTGGACACGCTCGGGCTGGAGACCAAGAAGTACTACTGGCACCACTACAACTTCCCGCCCTTCTCGGTCGGTGAGGCCGGCCGGCTCGCGGGGCCCAAGCGCCGCGACATCGGCCACGGCGCGCTCGCCGAGCGCGCGCTCGTGCCGGTGGTTCCCTCGATCGAGGACTTCCCCTACAGCGTCCGCGTCGTGTCGGACATCTTCGAGTCAAACGGCTCCTCGTCGATGGCGTCGGTCTGCGGCAGCTCGCTGTCGCTGATGGACGCGGGCGTGCCGATCACGCGGCCGGTCGCGGGCATCGCGATGGGGCTGATCAAGGAGGGCGACGACTACGTCGTGCTGACCGACATCGCAGGCGTGGAGGACCACCTCGGCGACATGGACTTCAAGGTCGCCGGCACCGAGCGCGGCATCACGGCGCTGCAGATGGACATCAAGATCTCCGGCGTCACCTTCGACATCCTGCGCGACGCGCTGACGCAGGCCCACACCGCCCGCACGTTCATCCTCGCGAGGATGGCCGAGGTGATCGCCGCGCCGCGCGAGGCGCTCAGCGTTTACGCCCCGCGGATCGAGAAGGTCAAGATCGACCCGAGCCAGATCGGCCTGCTGATCGGCAAGGGCGGCGAGACGATCCGCGGCCTGTGCGAGGAGTACGAGTCCCAGATCGACGTCAATGACGACGGTCAGGTGCTGATCTACTCCGCCAACGGCGAGCTCGCCGACGCGCTGGTCGAGCGGATCCGGACGATGATGAAGGAGGTCGAGATCGGCGACGAGTACCAGGGCAAGGTCGTCAAGACGACGACCTTCGGCGCCTTCATCGAGCTCTCCAAGGGCACCGACGGCCTGCTGCACATCTCGAACGTCTCGCCGGGCAACCGGGTCGACACGGTCGAGGAGGTGCTCAGCAAGGGCGATGAGATCACCGTCCGCGTCGTCGAGGTCGACCGCGAGCGCGGCCGCATCGGCGTGCGCCGCTCCGATGACCCGGAGATCGCCGGCAAGTCCGTCGAGGAGCTCGCAACCCTCTCCGCCGGCAGCGGCGGGGGCGGTGGCGGCGGAGGCGACCGCGGTCCGCGCCGTCCGCGCGAGGGCGGCGGCGGCGGGCGAAACGGTGGCGCACGCGGCTCGGGCCGCCCGCGCCACCGCGACAGCTAGCGCCGGGCGTCGATCGTGAAGAGCGCGCACGTCATCACTGAACTGCCCGGTGGCGTGCGCGTCGCCACCGAGCGCGTGCCCGCCGTTCGCTCGGTGGCGCTCGGGTTCTGGATCGGCACCGGCTCGCGCACCGAGGGCGAGGAGCAGGCCGGCCTCTCGCACCTGCTCGAGCACATGCTGTTCCGCGGCACCGATCGCTACCGCTCCGAGGAGATCGACCAGATCTTCGACGCGATGGGCGCCGAGCTGAACGCCGGCACCGGCAAGGAGATGACCTCGCTCTACGCGCGCGTGCTCGACGAGCATCTCGAGCGCGCCTTCGACGTGATGGCGCAGATGATCACCGCGCCGGCGATGGAGGGGCTCGCCGAGGAGCGCGAGGTGGTGCTCGAGGAGATCGCGATGTACGAGGACGATCCCCAGGAGCTGATCTTCGACGTGCTCGGTGAGACGATCTTCCCCGACGACGCGCTCGGGCGCGCGACGCTTGGACGGGCGGAGGTCGTGCGCGCGAGCACGCGCGAGCAACTGGCGGCCTTCCACCGCGAGCGCTACTTCGCGCGCAACATCGTGATCGCCGCGGCCGGCAGCGTCGAGCACGAGCAGGTGCTGGAATGGGCGCGGGCCGCGGTCGCCGCGCCGAGCGAGGGGCTCGGCCCGGACGTGCTCGCCCCGCCGCCCCCGGCGCAGGCCACGGGCAGCGCTCGCTTTCGCCTGCGCGACACCGAGCAGTACCACGTCACGGTCGGCGCGACCGCACTCGCGCGCGACGACGAACGGCGCTTCGCCCTGCGCGTGCTGGACAGCATCCTCGGCGGCACGTCCTCCTCCCGGCTCTTCCAGGCGGTCCGCGAGCAGCGCGGCCTGGCCTACGCGGTCTTCAGCTTCCAGAGCCTCTACCGCGACACCGGCCAGATCGGCCTGTATGTCGGCACGCGGCCGGAGAACCTCGCCGAGGTCTGCGAGGTGCTCGGCGGCGAGCTCGCGCGCATCCGCGAGCAGCCGGTCAGCGCGGAGGAGCTCGAGCGGGCCAAGGACAACGTCAAGGGACGGATCGTCCTCGCGCTCGAGTCGACGGGCGCGCGGATGGACCGGCTGGGCTCCTCGGTGCTCGCCGGGCTGCCGATCCTCGAGCTCGACGAGACGATCGAGCGGATCGAGGCCGTCGACGCCGACTCGGTCGGCGCGCTCGCCCACGAGCTGCTCGCGCCCGAACGCCTGTGCGCCGCGGCGATCGGCCCCGACGAGGAGGTCTTCCGCGCCGCGATCGTGCCACTGACGCCGGCGCTGGCCCCGACGCCGTGACCGCCGTCGGCGTTGCCGGCGCCGCGGGGCGTATGGGGATTGCGGCCTGCGCCGCAATCTCCGCAGCGGCCGATCTGTCGTTGGCGGGTCGTGCTGATCCGGCCATTGGCGTGGAGCTCTCGTCGATTCTGGGGGACTGTGAGGTGGTGGTGGACTTCACCGCTCCGGACGCTGCGCTGGCGAATGCGCGCGAGTGTGTGGCGGCGGGTGTGCATGTGGTGATTGGGACGACCGGGTTTGATGTGGCGGCGCTCGAGGGGCTGAGCGGGGCGAATGTGTTCTATGCGCCGAACTTCGCGATCGGCGCGGTGCTGATGATGCGCTTCGCCGCCGAGGCGGCGGCGCACATGGCGGGCGCGGAGATCATCGAGCTGCACCACGACGGCAAGCTCGATGCGCCGAGCGGCACGGCGGCGCTGACCGCGCAGCTGATGGCGGCGGCGTCGGGCCGGGCCGCGCCGGTGATTCATTCGGTGCGCCTGCCGGGGCTGCTCGCGCACCAGGAGGTGATCCTCGGGGACCTCGGCCAGACGCTGACGATCCGCCACGACTCGATCTCGCGCGAGTCGTTCATGCCGGGCGTGCTGCTCGCGGTGCGCCGCGTCGGGACGCTCGAGCGCTCGCCCACGATCGGGCTCGAGGCGCTGCTGTTTGGCTCCTGAGCCTCCCGGCGATCGGCTGGACGGCCTGGGATACTCAGCTGGCATGCCCGATCTCGGCACCGTCATAACCGCCATCGTCACGCCGTTCGACGAGCGCCTGCGCGTCGACGACGACGCGTTCGTGTCGCTGATGACGCACCTCGCCGCGAACGGCTCCGACGGCTTCGTCGTCTGCGGCACGACCGGCGAGGCCTCGACGCTGAGTGACGAGGAGCATCTCGGCGTGGTCGAGCTGGCGGTGCGCGAGCGCCCGGAGGGCGTCAGCATCATCGCCGGCGCCGGCTCCAACGACACCGCCCACGCCGTCGAGCTGACGGCCCGCGCGTGCGAGCTCGGGGTCGACGCGGTGCTGTCGGTCACGCCGTACTACAACCGCCCCAACCGCCGTGGCATCATCGCCCACTTCGAGGCGGTCGCCGCCGCGAGCACCGTGCCGGTCGTGCTCTACAACATCCCCTCGCGCACCGGCACCGACATGCCCAACGACCTGCTGGAGCAGCTCGCGCAGATCGAGCGCATCGACTTCGTCAAGCAGAGCAACGAGGCGAACCTGGCGCCGGTGGAGGGGCTGCGCGTCTACGCCGGCAACGACGACCTGTTCGCGCGCACGCTGGACATGGGGGAGGCCGGCGGCATCCTCGTCTCGAGTCACATCGTCGGGCCGGCGATGCGGCGGATGGTCGACGAGCCCGAGCACCGCGCGGAGATCGACGCCTCGCTTCAGGACGTCTACCGCACGCTCTTCCTGACCGCCAGCCCGACCTGCACGAAGGCCGCGCTCGAGCTGCTCGGCCACCGCGTCGGAGGCCTGCGCCTGCCGATGGTGTCGGCTGACGAGGCCGAGATCTCGGCGGTGCGGGCGATGCTCGTCCGCCACGGTCTGTTGGGGCACGTGACGGCGTGAGCGTGCTGCGAGTGCTGCCGCTCGGCGGCCTGGGGGAGATCGGCAAGAACATGACGGTCTTCGAGTACGAGGATCGCATCGTCGTCGTCGACGTCGGACTGCGTTTCCCGACGCCCGAGATGCTCGGCATCGACCTCGTGCTGCCGGACTTCTCCTACCTGCGGGGACGCGTGCGAGACATCGAGGCGATTGTCGTCACCCACGGCCACGAGGACCACCTCGGCGCGCTGCCCTGGGTGCTGCGGGAGCTCGGCGCGGCCGACGCGCCGCCCGTCTACGGGCGTCCGCTGACGATGGCGATGGCGCGCTCGAAGCTCGAGGAGCACAAGCTGCGCGAGGTCAGGCTGACCGACCTCGAGGACGGCGACGAGCTGGAGCTCGGCCCCTTCTCGCTCGAGCTGATCCACATGACCCACTCGATCCCCGATGCCAGCGCGGTCGCGCTGACCTGCGACGTGGGCACGGTGCTCGTCACCGGCGACTACAAGTTCGACCAGACGCCGGTCGACGGCCAGGCCGCGGACATGTCGCGGCTCGCGCAGCTCGGAGCGGAGGGCGTGCTGCTGCTCTGCGGGGACTCGACGAACGCCGACCGGGCCGGCTTCTCGCCGTCCGAGTCGGTTGTCGGCCCCCATCTCGAGGAGGTCTTCGCCCGCGCCCCGGGGCGCGTGATCGTGACGAGCTTCGCCTCCAACATCCACCGCGTCCAGCAGGTCATCGACGCCGCCGCCGCGCTCGACCGCAAGGTCGCGCTGGTCGGGCGCTCGATGCGCAAGAACGTCGCGATCGGCGGCACGCTCGGACACATCGAGATCCCCGACGGGCTGATCGTCACCCCGCGCGAGATCGACGACTTCCCCGACGAGCGGATGATCATCATCTCGACCGGCTCCCAGGGCGAGCCGCTCTCGGCGCTGCGCCGGATGGCCTACCGCGACCACCCGCAGGTCAAGCTGCACGACGGGGACACGGTCGTCTTCTCCGCGACCCCGGTCCCCGGCAACGAGCGCGCGGTCAACGACACGATCGACCGGCTCTACCACATCGGCGCCACCGTGATCACGACCGCCGACGCCCAGGTCCACGCCTCCGGCCACGGTTACGCGGAGGAGCTGAAGCTGATGCTGAACCTCACCAAGCCGCGCTTCGTGATGCCCTTTCACGGCGACTTCAAGCGCCTGAAGCTGCACAGCCAGCTCGCCGAGGCCGTCGGCGTCGACTCCGAAGCGATCTTCTGCGCCGAGAACGGCGACGTGCTCGAATTGGACGGCCGCACCGCCCGCTTCGGCAAGCCGCAGGGCGCCGGGATGATCTTCGTCGACGGCGTCGACATCGGCGACGCCGCCGACGCGGCGCTGCGCGACCGCCGCATGCTCTCCGCCGACGGCATCTTCATCGTCGTCGCCACGATCAGCGAGCAGGACGGCGGCTCCGTCGCCGAACCAGAGGTGATCTTCCGCGGCGTCGCCTTCCTCGACGAGGCCGGCCAGCTCGTCGACGAGATCAAGGACACCGTCGAGGACTCCCTCGACCGCGCCGCCCGTGAAGGCGTCCGCGACGTCGAGCACCTCCAGCAGCTGCTGCACGACCATCTCGGCGCGCTCGTGTACGAGCGGCTGAAGCGGCGGCCCATGGTGCTGCCGGTCGTTGTTGAAGTTTGAGCTATCGCTCAAACTTCACCGCCGACCGGCAGCTGCCTTACACGGTTGGCGTGTTGCCCTTGTCGCACTTCTTACGGCGGCTGCAGTGCTCGGCCGGCTTTCGCCGGCCTGCGGGGCTGCAGTGCTCGGCCGGCTTTCGCCGGCCTGCGGGCTTCGCTGCATTTCTTGGGGGACGTGCCGGCCGGTGTGCTTTGACCTGGTGGCTTGGGCGGAGGCCGTGGTTCTCGGCCTTTCGCCGGCCTGCGGCCTTATTCCGCGGGTGAGGCGCTGACCGGGGCGGTGGGGACTTCGTCTGCGGGCTCCGGGTTGGCCTCTGCCGCCTCGGTGGTGGCGGGGGGGAGGTGGACGGTGAAGCGGGCGCCGCCGTGGGGGGAGTCGTCGACCTCCACGCTGCCGCCGTGGGCCTCGGTGACAGCGGCGACGATCGCGAGGCCGAGGCCGAATGAGCCGCCGCGGTCGCCGGCGCCGCGGATGAAGCGCGCGAAAAGGTTGGGGCGGAGGTCGGCCGGGATGCCGGGGCCGTCGTCGGCGACGACCAGCTCGGCGGAGCCGTCCGCAAGCGAGCGCGTGCTGGCGGTGATGTGCGTGTTGGGCGGGGTGTGGCGCAGCGCGTTCTCGAGCAGGTTGGTGGCGACGCGCTGGAGGTCGTCGCGGTTGCCGACTATCGGCGTCGGCCTGACGTCGAGTTCGAGGACATGGTCGCGGCTCATCGACTCGAGCTCGCTGGCGGCGTCGATCACGACCTCGGCGAGGTCGAGCGGGTCGCGCGGGGGCACCTGGCCCGCGTCGGTCCTCGCGAGCAGCAGCAGGTCGCCCACCAGGCGGCGCATCCGCTTGGTCGAACGCAGCGCGGACTCGGCCGTCTCGCGGTCGGCGCCCCTGAGCGAGTCGACCAGCAGCTCGAGGTTGGCGAGGACGCTGGTCAGCGGCGTGCGCAGCTCGTGCGAGGCGTCGGCCACGAACGCGCGCTGGCGCTCGAGCGTCGCCTCGGTCTCGTTGCGGGCGTCGCCGAGCGCGGTCAGCATGCCGCTCAGCGTGCGCGAGAGCTCCGCGATCTCGTCGTCCGAGACCGGTTGCGGGAGGCTGCGGTCAGGGTCGCGCGTGCGCTCGATCTCCCTGGCTGCCGAGGTGAGGTCGGCGATCGGAGCGATTGCTCGACGCGCGACGAGTGACCCGGCGCCGAACGCCAGCGCCGTGCCGATGAGCGCACCGAGAAAGAGGATCAGCTGCAGTCCGGCGATCGCGCTCTCCACCGAACCGAGCGGCTGAGCGTACTGGAGGTAGCCACCGGCGCCGCCACCGCCGCGGAAGGTGACGGGGATCGTCACAACCCGGTAGCCATTGAAGTCCGTCGCCGTCGCGTTTCCGTCGGCGTCCGACTGCTGGCGGAGCGGATCGCCGAGGTTGGGCACGTTGTCGGGTCGCGGGGCGATGACGGTCGTACCGTCGAGTGCGAGCAACCTCGCCACGGCTCCGACGGAGCCGTTGTAGCCGGCGAGACTCGGCTGCACCACGACATTGCTCCCGATCGCCGCGATCGTCACGAAGCGGCCGAACTGCTCCGCGTTGGTCAGCACCTCCGAGTTGAACTCGGCGCGCTGGCGGTGTGCGTTGACGCGACCCACGACCGCGGCGAATACCACGAGGATCACGAAAGCCACGGCGGCGACGCTCACGGCAAGCCGCATCCGGATCGGCAGCCGCGACAGCGGCCGGCCGAGCTTCTGTCTAAGCGCGGAGAACGTAGCCCGCTCCGCGGATCGTGTGGAGCAGCCGCGGTTCGCCACCAGCCTCCAGCTTGCGTCGCAGGTTGGAGACGAAGACCTCGATCGTGTTGGTTGTCGAGAAGGGGTCGTAGCCCCAGACCTCGTCGAGCAGGCGCTGGCGGGAGATGACGATTCGCTCGTTGCGCAGCAGGTACTCGAGCAGTTCGAACTCGCGCTGCGTCAGCTCGATCTCGCGATCGGCGCGGTGGACCTCGTGCGTGTCGGGGTTGAGGCTGAGATCGCCGACGTGCAGCGGGGCGCTGCCGCGCGGCGGCGTGCGGCGCAGCAGGGCGCGGATCCGTGCGAGCAGCTCCTGGCGCTCGAACGGCTTGACGAGGTAGTCGTCGGCGCCGGCGTCGAGCCCGATCACGCGCGCTTCGACGGCGTCGCGCGCGGTCAACATCAGGATCGGCACGTTGTCGTCGCGGCGCAGTTGCTGGGCGACCTCGATGCCGTCGATCTTCGGCAGGCCGAGGTCGAGGATCACGACGTCGGGCAGGAACGCGTTGGCCTCATCGAGCGCCACCTGGCCGTCGGCGGCGATCCGCACGTCATAGCCCTCGAGGCGCAGCGAACGCTGGAGCACGTCGGCGATGTCGCCATCGTCCTCGACCACCAGCACGCGGGGTGAGCGTTCGAAGTCCGCCATTTCCAGCGATGTTAGGGCAGGTTGCGGCCGTTTCGCCCGAAATTTAGGCCGTCTTGATAGCCGTCCCGCCGAGCGCAGCGCCCGGCGTGGCAGGCAAACGCTCGCCGGCGTCGAATGGGCGGGCGATGGCTGTGATTCGCAAGACCGCCGCCCGCCGCCCGGCGCGGCGCAAACGTGCTGCGCCGCCGCGTGGGCGCCGCGCCGCGCGGCAGCGTCGGCGCCGAGCGCCGTTTCGCTTCCAGCAGCGCCACTTCGACGTGCTCGGCCTCGCGCTGCTTGCGATCGCCGTGCTGCTCGGGTTCGTCCTGTACGCCCACTGGGACGGCGGCAGCGTCGGCGACTGGCTCGCCAAGAGCTTCGCCTGGCTGATCGGCGAGGCGCGCCTGGGCGTACCTGTTGCGCTCGCGGCGACCGGCGGCCTGCTCTGGGTACGCCCGCTGCTGCCGACCGTCAGGCCGTTTCGTGCCGGCGCGATCCTCCTGTTCGCCGCCGGCGCCCTGGCGCTCGCCGGGACCGGGCCGCGCCACGCCTTCTGGTCGGGCTCCTACTTCTCCGGTCACGGCGGCATCCTCGGCCAGGCCGAGTTGTGGCTCGCCTCGCGCCTGCTCGGCACGACCGGGGCGCACATCCTCGCCGTCTTCCTTGCGCTCGCCGGGATCGTGCTGCTCTCCGGGGGCTCGCTGGCGGCCGCGATCCGTCACGGCGGCGTTCGCATCGCGCAGTCGAGGCGCCGGCGCCGCGAGGCCACCGCGACGGCCGCGCAACCCGAGCCGGTGGTCCCGCCCGAGCCCGAGGGGCGCGAACTGGTCGTGCGCGCCACGCACGTCGAGGCCCCCGCGGTCGAGCTGGCGGACCTTCCGGACATCTACGGCGAGCACGAGCTCGAGGTGCCCGAGGGCGGCTTCCCGGCGCCTGAGCACGAGCCGGCGGCCTATCGCGGCGATCTGGACGAGACGCAGCTGACCCCGCAGGGACGCTTCCGCGCTGCCGTGACGGACGACCCGAGCTTCCATTGGCGCCTGCCCAAGCCGAAGCTGCTGACACGCTCGACCGCCGAACAGGTTCGTCCGGACACGGCCGGCCAGGAGAAGGTGGCGGCCGGGCTGCTCGAGGCGCTCGGTCACTTCGGCGTCGCCGCCAAGGTGATCGGCACCGTCACCGGCCCACACATCACGCGATACGAGCTTCGACTGGCGCCGGGGATCAAGGTCTCCAAGGTCGCCAACCTGAAGGACGACCTCGCCTACGCGCTGGCTGCCACCGATGTGCGGATCCTCGCACCGATCCCCGGCAAGCAGGCCGTCGGCGTTGAGGTGCCCAACGCGCGCCGGCGTATCGTGCGCCTCGGCGACGTCTACCAGGACCCGCCGGTGGACTGGTCGCCGCTCGCCGTCTGGCTCGGCAAGGACGTCTCCGGGCACGCGATCGGCGCGGACCTCGCGAAGATGCCGCACCTGCTCGTCGCGGGCACGACGGGATCGGGCAAGTCCGGCTCCGTCAACGCGATGCTCGCGAGCATCTTGCTGCGCGCAACTCCGCACGAGGTGCGCCTGGTCCTGATCGACCCCAAGCAGGTCGAGCTGAACCACTATGAGTCGATCCCGCACCTGCTGACGCCGGTGATCACGCATCCGCGGATGGCCGCCAACGCGCTCGGGAACCTGGTGCGGGAGATGGAGCAGCGCTACGGCATGATGTCGCTCGCGCGCACGCGCTCGCTGGTCGAGCTGAATCGGCACCGCCTCTCGCGCGGCGATCCGGCGATCCCGTTCATCCTCTGTGTGATCGACGAGCTGGCGGACCTGATGATGGTCGCACCCGCCGATGTCGAGACCGCGATCATCCGCCTCGCGCAGAAGGCCCGGGCCGTCGGCATCCACCTGGTGCTTGCGACGCAGTCGCCGCGCGTCGACGTGATCACGGGCCTGATCAAGGCCAACGTGCCCTCGCGGATCGCCTTCGCGGTCTCCTCGCAGACCGACTCCCGCGTGATCCTCGACCAGAACGGCGCGGAGTCGCTGCTGGGGGCCGGCGACATGCTGTTCGCGCCGATCGGCTCCTCCTCGCCGCAGCGCATTCAGGGCGCCTACATCGACGAGGCCCAGATCGCGGCGCTGACCGAGTTCTGGCGCCGCCAGGGTGAGCCGGAGTTCCGTGCGGAGTTGCTGGCCGAGCTCGAGGCCGCCCCCGTCGAGGAGGGCGAGGACGACGGCTTCGATCCCGACGAGGACCCGCTGCTCGAGGACGCAATCGCGCTCGTCGTCGAGATGGGAACCGCTTCGACCTCGATGCTGCAGCGCCGTCTGCGCCTCGGTTATACGCGCGCCGGGCGGCTGATCGACATGCTCGAGCGGCGCGGGATCATCTCCGGCTACGAAGGCTCCAAGCCGCGGCAGGTGCTCGTCTCCGAGGCCGACCTACCGAGTGTCATCGCGGCGCTCGCCAGCCGGGGGCGCGCCGGTGAGCCGGTCGCGCCCGCGGAGCAGCAGTAGCCCTATACGCTTCGGCGTCGAGATGGCAGATATCGGCGCGATGCTCAGGGAGGCACGGATGCGTGAGCACCGTGACATCGCCGAGTTCGAGGCGCGCACGAAGATCCGTGCCAAATATCTGCGGGCGCTTGAGGACGAAGAGTGGGGACTGCTTCCCGGCTATACCTTCGCCAAGGCCTTCCTGCGCACCTACGCGGACATGCTCGGCCTCGACGGCCGCCTGCTGGTGGACGAGTTCAAGCGCCAGTACCAGGATCCGTCGGAGCTCGAGCTGGCACCCGTCCTGCCGAGCCGCGGCGAGGGCAGGCGCAACCGGGAACGGGGGCCCGATTCCGGCCGCGAGCGCGACCGCGGACGCAACCGGCGCTCCGGCGGCCCCTCTTCGCGCGTGCTGGCGGTGGCGCTCCTGGTCGTCCTGCTCGCCGCCGCCCTGTTCGTCGTGCACGAGTTGCGCAAGAAGAATCCGGCCGGCGCCTCGACCTCGACGACCAGCACGACGAGCAGCCGGACCAAGGCGCGCAAGAAGCCGGGCGCGCCGCGGCGTGTTGCGCTCGCGCTGGTCGCGACCGCGCCGGCGACGGTCTGCCTGATCGGCTACCGGACGGCCCACGGCGGCGCGCACACGCGCTTCAACAACGCGCTGCTGCGCCCGGGCGCCGCCTCGCCCGTGCTGCATGCCGACAATCACTTCATCGCGAGCTTCACCGGCGGAGCTTTGCGCATGGTGATCGACGGCCGCAGCACAACCGTCGATGCTGCGGGGACGACGGTCGCCTACGAGATCTTCCTCAGCGGCCGCTACAGCAAGCTGACCGCCGCAGCGGCGCCGCACTGCACGTGAGCGCCCGCGCGGCGATCGTCGTGACCGGCACCGAGGTGCTGAGCGGGCGCGTCAGCGATCGCAACGGACCGTGGCTGGCCGAGCGGCTGGCCGAGCTCGGTGTGGAGCTTGCACACGTCACGATCGTCGGCGACCGCCCGGCCGACATGCTCTCGGCGCTTGACTGGTGCGCATCGCTCGGGGTGTCGCTGATCGTCACCAGCGGTGGCCTGGGTCCGACCGCCGACGATCTGACCGCAACCGTGGTGGGCGGTTTCTGCGGGCGCGAGATGGTGCTGGACGCCGCGCTGGAGGAGCGGATCGCGGCGATCCTGCGAGCCTCCCGGGTGCGCTGGGCGCACCTGTCGGAGGAGGCGATCAGAGCGGCCAACCGCAAGCAGGCGATCATCCCGGCCGGGGCGAGCATCCTCGAGCCGGTCGGCACCGCGCCGGGCCTCGTCGTGCCGGCGGCCGACGGGCGAGAGGGACCGACCGTCGTGGTCCTGCCGGGGCCGCCGCGTGAGCTGCAGGCACTCTGGCCGCGTGCGGTCGAAACCGACGCGTTCGCCGAGGCGACCCGCGAGGCGACCGTCTACGAGCAGCGCGTGCTGCGCCTGTTCGGCCTGCCGGAGTCCGAGATCGCGACGACGTTGCGCGAGGCGGAACGCTCCGGCGTCGCGCTCGAGCAGATCGAGGTCAGCACCTGCGTGCGCGGCGGTGAACTCGAGATAGTCACTCGCTACGAGCCCCATTCGGCGCCCGTCGCAGCAGCGCTTGAGGCGGTGATCCGCGAACGCCACGCCGAGCAGATCTTCTCCGACGACGGGACAGGGATCGACGAGCAGGTCGCGGCGCTGGCGGTCGAACAGGGGCTGAGCGTGGCCGTCGCCGAATCCTGCACGGGCGGCCTGCTGCTCGCGCGGCTGACCGACCGTCCCGGCGCGTCGGCCTTTGTCCGCGGCGGCATCGTGGCCTACTCCGACGAGGCGAAGCGCCGGCAGGCCGGTGTGCCGGCCGAGCTGATCGAGCAGCACGGCGCGGTCTCCGAAGAGGTCGCGGCGGCGCTCGCCGACGGAGCCCGTGAGCGCCTGGGCGCGGATGTCGGCGTCGGCGTGACCGGGATCGCCGGCCCGGGCGGCGGCACGCCTGAGAAGCCCGTCGGGCTCGTCTGGATCGCGGTCTGCGGACCCGGCGGCCGGCGGCTCGTGCGCCGCACCGATCACCGCGGCACGCGCGCCGACGTCCGCGAGCGTAGCGTCGTCGCGGCGATGCACCTTCTGCGGCGACTGCTGCAGGGCGCCGGCGACCCGCCCTCCGCGTGAGCGGCGGCCTGCGCCTGTTCGTCGCCGCCGAGCCGCCGGAAGCGGTTCGCGACGAGCTCGCGCGCTGGGGTCGGCGGGCGATCGGTCGCGGCGGGACGTCCCGGGTGCTTCCTTCCGAGCTGCTGCACGTGACGCTTTGCTTCCTCGGCGAGCAGCCGCCGGCGGCGGTGGCGGAGGTCGCGGACGTGCTGACCGCCATCGTCGAGCCGTTCTTCGCCGTGCAGGAGTTGCACGTCGGCGCTCCAGCGTGGCTTCCGCCGCGGCGTCCCCGCGTGCTGGCGGTCGAGGTGGGCGACCCCGAGGGCACGCTGCTCGCGCTTCACGACAGCCTCGCGCGTGAGCTCGCGACGAGCCTCGCCTGGCAGCCCCGGCACGAGCGCTTCCGCCCGCACATCACCCTCGCCCGCATGCGCGCGGGCGCCGAGCGCGCCCGTGAGCTGCCGCCGACGCCGCCGCTGCGCTTCACGCCGACGGCGCTGACGCTCTTTCGCTCCGAACTGGACCCCCAGGGAGCGCTCTACACGCCGCTCGCCTCGATCCCGCCGATCTGAGACTGCGAGCGGGCGAGCGGGCGAGCGGCGGTCGGGCCTCTGGCGCGAGTTCCGTCCGAAGCGCTGCCTATCGTGGACTACCCGATCCAGCGCGACAGGAGCCCGACGATGAGCGTTACAGACGACGAGAAGGCCGCGAAGGCCCGTGTGGCGGCCCTTCAGGGCGCGCTGACCCAGATCGAACGGGAGTTCGGCAAGGGCACCGTCATGCGGATGGGAGACGAGGGGGCGCAGGTTCGCGTCGCCGCGATCCCGACCGGCGCGCTGTCGCTCGATCTCGCGCTCGGCATCGGCGGCGTCCCACGAGGGCGGATCGTCGAGGTCTTCGGTCCGGAGTCCTCGGGCAAGACGACGCTGATCTACCACGTGCTGGCCGAGGCCCAGAAGCTCGGTGGGACATGCGCGTTCATCGACGCCGAGCACGCGATGGACCCGCTCTATGCGAAGCAGATCGGCGTGGACATCGACGAGTTGCTGGTCTCTCAGCCCGATTACGGCGAGCAGGGGCTGGAGGTGGCCGACATGCTGGTGCGCTCGGGCGCCGTCGACGTGGTGGCGATCGACTCGGTGGCCGCGCTGACCCCGCGCGCCGAGCTCGAGGGGCAGATGGGCGACCAGAGCGTCGGCATGCAGGCGCGGATGATGTCGCAGGCGATGCGCAAGCTGGCCGGCAATCTCAACCGCACCCAGACGCTGTGCATCCTGACCAACCAGATCCGCGAGAAGATCGGCGTGATGTTCGGCTCGCCGGAAACGCAGCCGGGCGGGCGGGCGCTGAAGTTCTACGCCTCTCAGCGCCTGGACATCCGTCGCATCGAGACGCTGAAGGACGGCAACGAGGCCGTCGGCAACCGGGTCCGCGTCAAGGTCGTCAAGAACAAGGTCGCGGCGCCGTTCCGCCAGGCCGAGTTCGACATCGAGTTCGGCAAGGGGATCTCAACGGCGGGCTGCCTGATCGATCTGGGGATCGAGCACAGCATCGTGACGAAGTCGGGATCGTTCTTCTCCTACGGTGAGGATCGCCTCGGACAGGGGCGCAACAACGCCAAGGCCTACCTCGAGGAGCATCCCGAGCTGGCGACGGAGATCGAGCAGCGCATCTATGCGGCGGTCGGGGTTTCGAAGTCGCTGGTGCTGCCGATCGAGCATGTCGATGGCGAGGAGATCGACGACAAGAGCCCGATCGACTTCGAGAAGGCGGCTGCCGCGATCACGATCGCCGACGAGCGAGCCGCCTGAGCCCGTGCCTCCGCGGCGCGCGGCGGGTTCCGGCGCGCGGGAGCTGGACGAGGCGAGCGAGTGGCGCGAGGATGCGCCACCGCGCCGCGTGGCGCTTTCACCGGCGGAGGAGCTCGACGACGCCCTTGCGCGCTGCTACCGCCATCTCGGCGAGCGCGAGCACAGCACCGCGGAGCTGCGGAACAAACTCGAGCGCCGCCGGCTTGCGGGCGACGTGATCGACGCTGCGATCGCGAGCGTCACGCAGCAGGGCTATCTCGACGATTCGCGCTACGCACGGCTGTTCGCCGAGGACCGCCGAAACATCGACGGATGGGGCGTAGACCGGATCCGCGCGCGGCTGCAGGCCGCCGGCATCGAGCGGGAGCTGATCGACTCGGTCCTGGCCGGTCACGACGCGGCGTCCGAGCTCGTGGCGGCTGGCGCGCTGCTCCGGCGCCGCTGCCGCGGCGGGCTGCGCGACGACCGCGAGCGCCAGCGGGCGTTCGCGATCCTGATCCGGGCCGGCTACGCCTCGGGTGTCGCCTACGACGTGATCCGCTCCGTCGGCGGCGAGGCGTGGGGCGAGGGATCTCCGGGGCCGTGAGCGCTCAGCGCGAGGTTGGACACTGGTTACGCCTGTGCCCCGCCGGAGCTCTACCTGGTGGCCCCGCAGCCTCAGACGGCTGGTCTCGCGAAGCGTCTGGCGCTAGCCCTGCCCGTAGTTATCGATGAGCCACCCTCGCGGGGTGTCCGTGAGGTAGACGTCCCAGAAGCTGGACGGGGTGCCTTCGCTTGGTGACGCGGATTCATCGAAGGTGCAGTGCACGTCTGCGCTACTCGACATCGCTGAAACGGTCTCACAGTGCAGCTTCGTAAACGAGCTCCACTGCGACGGCGGGCCACTCCAATCCATCTGTGGCCGCGCCTCAGGCGTGAAGTACGACCTCGCGAGCGGCGCGTCCTGCGCGTTGATCGCGCTGAACCATCCGATGGTCACCTGCAGCGGGTTGCCGCGGGCGGGCACCCGCGTCACATGGGAGCCGACCCGGGTGCCATCGGAGCCGCAACCAGCTGCCCCGAGCACGCAACCAGTCAACACCGTCAGGGCGATTCGACGAGCCATCCGCGACATGATGCCTGCAACCAGGTTCCGCGATGGCGACAGCACCGACCTGGCATCTCGGGTGGCGCCTCTTTCCCGCTCTTCCCGATGACAGCGCTCCAGCCGTGGGCGCTCCGCCCGTCAGCGGTATCGCGTCAACCTACCCGCTACCGTTGCACCCGATGATCAAGCGCTACCACGTCACGACGTTCGGCTGCCAGATGAACGAGCACGACTCCGAGCACATGCGCGGAATGCTTGACGCGCTCGGCTACGAGGAGGCGCCAGAGCGGGCGCAGGCCGACCTGATCCTGCTCAACACCTGCTCGATCCGCGAAACCGCCGACAACCGGCTGATTGCGCATCTGGGGGAGGCCCGGCGGTTGAAGCGCGAGGACCCCACGCGGGTGGTGGGCGTCGGCGGCTGCTGGGCGCAGTCGTTGCGCGAGGAGGTGTTCGCGCGCTTCCCGTTCGTCGACGTCGCTTTCGGGCCCGGCCAGGTGCACCGGCTGGCCGAGTTCCTGGCCAGCGACTCGCTGAGCGCGCAGGGCTACTTCGAGTTCGAGGGCTTCACCGGCGAGCTGCCCGCGAAGCGCTCCCGCGCCTTCCAGGGTTGGCTGCAGATCAGCGTCGGCTGCAACTGCGCCTGCTCCTACTGCATCGTGCCCTCGACCCGCGGGCGCGAGGTCAGCCGGCCGCTGCGCGACCTGGTCGGAGCGGCGCAGGCGATGGTCGACGACGGCGTGCGCGAGATCACGCTGCTCGGGCAGAACGTCAACTCCTACGGCCGCGACCTGCGGCCGGCGGCCGGGAGCTTCGCGGCGCTGCTCGGTGAGCTTGATGCGATCGAGGGGCTCGAGCGGATCCGCTACACGAGCCCGCACCCCAAGGACATGCGCGAGGACGTGATCCGCGCACACGCTGAGCTTCCGTCGCTGTGCGAGCACATCCACCTGCCGCTGCAGTCGGGCTCCTCGCGGGTGCTGCGCGCGATGCGGCGGACCTACGACCGCGAGCGCTACCTCGACCGCGTGGCGCTGATCCGCCGCCACGTGCCCGACGTCGCGCTCACGACCGACATCATCGTCGGCTTCCCGGGCGAGACCGCCGAGGATTTCGAGCAGACCCTCTCGCTCGTCGAGCAGGTTGGCTACGACGGCGCGTTCACGTTCATCTTCTCGCCCCGCCGCGGCACGCAGGCCGCGACGTTGACCGACGGCGTCGTGGCACACGAGGAGAAGGTGGCGCGGATGGAGCGCCTCGTGGAGGCGGTCCAGCGGGGGGCACGCGAGCGGGCTCAGCGCTTCGTCGGGCGCACCGTCGAGGTGCTCGTCGAGGGCGCCAGCCGCACCGATCCCGACCGCCTGCGGGGGCGCACGCGTCACAACAAGGTCGTCAACTTCTCCGGTTTGGCGCTCGCCGGCGAGCTGACGATGGTCGAGGTCCACAGCGCAACGAGCCAGACGCTGGCCGGGGAGGAGCGCCTCCTTGCCCGCGCCGGCTGAGCCGCCGCGCCCGAGCACCGCCCTCGCGAACGAGTTGCGGCCGATCCTCGTGCGCCTCGCGCGCGAGCTGCGCAAGGAGACGAGCCACCTCGGCATCACCGGCGGCCAGGCGACGCTGCTGTGGCAGGTAGCCGAGAACCCCGGCATAGGCCTGCGAGCGCTCGCGGAGCTCGAGGGCATCGCCACGCCGACGGTGTCGGGACTGATCGACCGCCTGCAGCGCGCCGGCCTGGTGACGCGCGAGCGCTCGCAGACCGACCGCCGGCGGATCGGCCTGACGATCACCCCCGCCGGCAGCGAGCTGCTCGTGGCGGTGCGCGCCCGGCGCACGGTCTGGCTGGCCGACCGCCTGGAGCGTCTGCAGCCGGCGGCGCGCGCCGCGATCGCCGCTGCGCTCGACCCCTTGCACGGACTGATCGCCGAGCGCAAACCCTGAGCGTGGCGGGCCTGCCGGGCGCTCAGGCGGGGCCGTCGGGGAAGAACGCCGCCTCGAGCTCCGCGATCGTGCGGTCGTCCATCGGCGAGAGCGGGCCGAGCGCCCGGGCGTTGATCAGCGCCTCCGCCGTGGATTCGAGCACCTCGAGGCGATCGAAGGCCTCGAGCACCGTGGCGCCCGTGACGAGCACGCCGTCGTTCTCGAGCATCGCGATCGGCTGCGCCGGCGAGACGGTCTCCGCGAGTGCCTCGGGGTCCTCGAACTGCAGCTGGAACCGCGCGAGCGTCGGGCTTCGAACGACGAGGCGGCTCTCGGGGATCGTTCGCGTGTCGGGCACCGAGCCGGTGATGGCGAAGGCCGTGACGTTGACCGGCGCGGCGTTGATGATCGCGCCGATCCGGCGATCGGCGCGATAGATCGCCGCGTGCAGGCGCGTCGCGTGGCTCGGCCTCGATCCGGCCGTCTTACGGCCGGCGTCAACGAGGACAAGATCGGAGCGCTCCAGCGCGCCGCGGTCGCGGTCGTGGGGCGTGATCACGAACGACGTGTCGTCCACGCGTGCCGAGAACGTGCCGTGCGTGCTGATGAAGAGGCGCTGGTGGTAGCCGCGGCGGACGAAGTCCTGCAGCGTCGTGCGGACCTCCTGCTCGGCGGTGCTCGGCGGCGCCGACCGCGTGAAGTCGGCCGCGTCGGCGACGTTTTCGCCGGCGCTCGCCAGCTCGGCGTCCGAGAGCTCCCGGACCTCGCCGCCGAGCAGGCGTGCCTTGATGATGCTCTTGCCGGCGAACTCGAAGGTCTCGAAGCGCTGGAACGCCTGCGCGAGATCGCTGCCGACCGCGACCACGCC
>JBEKNK010000042.1:0-22791 GCA_049522915.1 Solirubrobacteraceae bacterium
GCGCTGGTGGAGATGCCAGCCGCGGAGCGCCGTTCGCTGCAGATCATCGCCGTGTCGGTCGATCCGCGCGGCGACACCCCGAGCACCGTGGCACAGTTCCTCGCCGCCCACGAGATGACCGGGCAGATGCAGTACCTGATCGGCTCCGCCGGGGTGCTTCGGCCGGTCTGGAAGGACTGGGGTGTCGCCGCCGCCGCGCAGGCGGCCGCCGACGACCCCGACCTCGTTGCCCATACCGCGCTGGTCTACGGCATCACGGCGCGCGGCAAGATCACCGTGATCTACCCGTCGAACTTCTCGCCGGGCGAAATCGTCCACGACGTTCGAATCCTCTCCGCCACCTGATCTGGCGATGTTCGCGCGCCTGGCCAAGCACCGCTACGCGTTGCGGATCGCCCTGGGCGCCCTGGCCGCCGCGCTGCTGGCGTATGGACTGCTGGCCAACGCGCCGAAGGCGCTGCGCGCCGCGCCCCCGCTGCCGGCTCGCACGCTGAGCGGCAAGCCGACGACGCTTGCCCAGTTGCACGGGCGCGCCGCGGTCGTGGTGTTCTTCGCGAGCTGGTGCGACGGCTGCAAGCACGAGGCTCCGGCGATCGCCCGCTTTGCACGCTCGCCCGCCGGGCGCGGGCGCGTCGTCGCGATCGACTACGACGACGGTGCTGACTGGCGCAGCTTCCTGCGCGAATACGGCTGGCGCTTCCCGGTGCTCGACGACTCCAGCGGCGAGACCGGCGCCGCCTACCGGATCCGGGGTCTACCGACTGCGGTGTTCCTGGACCCCAGGGGCCGCATCGCCTCCGCCAGTTCGGTTCCCCAGACCATGGCGTCGCTCACGCGCGGACTGTCGGCCGCAGCCTGAGGCCTGGCCGGATAGGTCGTCGTCCGGCGGGCGACGGCACCGAGCAGCCCGTCGCGCGCGCCGCCGCAGGCTGCGTCTAGGAGTTCGCCGCGGCGCCGTGATCGAGACTCGCGAGGTCGGCGAGCACGGTGGCGCTCGGGATCGCAAAGCCGATGCCGCTGTTTGAGCCCTGGGCGGCGAACGCGCTTCCGCCCGTCGCGATCTGGGAGTTCACGCCGATCACCGCTCCGGCCGCGTTCAGCAGCGGACCGCCCGAGTTGCCCGGGTTCAGCGCGGCGTCGGTCTGGATCACGCCGGTGATGGCGGCCCCGTTGGGGGAGGTGATCGTGCGGTCGAGCGCCGAGATCACGCCGACGGTCAGTGTCTGGTCGAAGGTGAACGGGTTGCCGATCGCGAACGCCGGGTCCCCCACGCGCACGGCCGCGGAGTTGCCGAAGCGCAGCGGCGTCAGCGTCAGCCCGGCCGGCTTGACCGATAGCAGTGCGAGGTCGTTGGAGGCGTCAACGCCGACGACCGTGGCGCTGCGCGTCGGCCCGTCGCTGCCGCCGAACTGGACGCTGATCTTGTCGGCACCCGCCACGACGTGGTTGTTCGTGAGGATCAGACCCTTGGCGCTCACGACGATGCCCGAGCCGCTGTCGCTCTGGGTGCCACCGAACAGCCCGGTGGTCTGCGTCGTCGCGAGGATCGCGACGACGCTCGGCGCAGCGTGCTCGTAGATGGCGTGAGCGAGCGTCTGATGCGTTTGGCGGTCGGAAGCGAGCGCGTTCGCCGCCGCATCCGTCGACGCCGCGACGGTTCGCGTCGAGACCGTGCCCGAAGGCGCGATCAGAACGACCGCGATCGCGGCGAGCAAACCGCCGAGAGCGGCTGAGAGGAGCGATGTGGTCGGGCGTCGGGCCATCCGTGGAGCGCAGATTGTGCGTGCGGACTCTGAATCCCGACTAAAGCCGCCTCAGAGGTCGATGCGCAGCACCACACGGCCGGGCCGCCTCGCTCGCAACTCGAGCCATCCCCCGGGCGCCGGCCCGATCACGCCCGCACCGCGGACCAGACCCCAGGCATCGACGTAGCGCTCGCGCACGACGATGGTGCCGGCATGGGCCACCTGCAGCGTCATCTGCGCGCCGCTCGAACTCAGCAGGCGCGCCGGTCCGCTGACGATGCCCGGAGCGCCGACCACCGCATACACGCGCCAGGCAGCGGTGTGCCAGAGCAGGCGGAGCCCGGGAACGCCGGCGCGAACGAGCTTGGCCTCAGCTAGCGCCGCATAGTCGAGCGGAACGCTGGGCAGCGCCACGAAGCGCACGCCGCTCTCGAACAGCCACGAACGGTAGGAGGCTGCGGTGAGGGCCCCCGGCGTGTAGAAGATCGGGTTGGTCCCGATGTCCAGCTGGCGCTCCCACCCGCGCGCGAGCGGGAAGTAGGGCGCGACGTAGGCGGCCTCCCAGTGCAGCGCGGTCGGCACGACCTCGACGCGGCCCAGCGGGCGGTCGGCGTGCCGCAGGAACGACACGAGCGGCTGGAAGAAGGCCGCCCTGACCGACGGGTTGCCATCGCCCAGCAGCGCGTTTCGGGCCGGTACCCACTGCGCGAGCGCCAGCGGAAGCGCGGCGGCGACGAGCAACAGGACCGTACGGCGCCGCTGTTGCCAGGCGAGCGTCACGACGAGCGCGACGCCGACCGAGACGCCGAGGCGCGTGACGTTATTTCCGACCTGGCTCGGCACGAGGTAGGCGCCGGCGACGGCCAGCGCATAGAGCGCGACGCCCCAGGCGATCGTGCGGTCGCGACGCGCGACGGCGATACCCACCAGGACGGTGCCGATGAACATTCCGAGGAAGTTGATGAACGGGAAGGGCATCGTCCCTGGGCCCGGGAACAGGAGCTCGAGCGCGAGCACGGGAAGCGCTGCCGCGGCCGTCAAGGTGCCGGCGGCGAAGCGGCGCGCAGGCCAGCTCCCGATCAGCCACGCGAGCGCGGCGATCGCGAGAAAGCCGCCGGCGAGCGGGCTCGCGAGTGACGTCGCCACGCCGCACGCGACGGCGACCGGCCACAGCCTGTTGCGCGCCGCCAGCAGCGCGACCAGCGCCAGGGTCTCGCCGAGCAGGTAGGGCTCCTGGCCGATCGCGACCTGCACGACCGTGCCGACGGCGAACACGATCGCGCCGATCCGCCCTGCCCGCCCGAACCGTCCCACGGCAAGGCGGTCGAATGCCCACGCAGCGATCGCGACGCACGCGGTCTCCATGAACGGGATACCCGCCAGCCAGCCGACCGGTGCGAAAAGGACCGAATAGTCGAAGGTCCAGTGGCCGCCGTACCAGCCGCTATCCCACAGCGTCAGGCCGCTACGCGCGAACAGCTCCACCCGGTAGGTGGCAGCCGCCAGGTCCACCCCCTGGGCGCCTGTGAGGATCGCGACCACCGCCAGGATGGCGGCGAGCAGCGGCACGAATAGGCGCGAGCGGGCGCGCAGGACCATGTTCCGATCTTATCCTTACGCGAGCGTCGGCTGGACCGCCATTCGACGTTGCCTCTGCGCACTCAAGCACGGCGGCTTCCGCGCCGATGAAGCTTGGCGTGTGTCGAACGGCGTCGGCCGCGCCCGCCGTTCGGCCCGCCGACCATCTTGACGCTCAGACTCATCACCGACAGCTCCGAGGTGCGCCCACCGTCACCGGTCATGGCGCGCGCCGAGCTCGGCCTGGAGGCCTTCGAGCAGCTCTTCGCCAACGCCGGCTGCATGCTCGCGATCTTCGACGGTCAGGGCCGCTTCATCGCCGTCAACGATGCCTGCACGCGTGTGCTCGGGTGTGCGCCGAGCGAGCTGCTCGGCACGTCGCTGCTCGACTGCCTGCACCCCCACGATCCGGCCGCGGCGGCCCGCAAGGCGGATGTCGCCGGCGGCTGGCAGCCCGGATTCTCGGAATTGCTGGCACGCCACCGCCACAGCGACGGCAGCTGCCGTTCGCTGCTCTGGAGTGGCGGCGTCCACGGCGACTACTGGTACGCCTCCGCCAAGGACGTGACCGAATGGCTGCGCCTGGAGCACCGTGTCGGTCGCGACCCGCTGACGTCGCTGCCCAACCGCGAGGTCTTCACAGACGAGCTGTCGCGTGCCCTGGACCGTCGCGAACGCTCGAGCTCCGATGTTGGTGTGCTGTTCATCGACATCGACTCCTTCCGCCATCTCAACGACAGCATCGGGCACGAGGGTGGCGACCGGCTGCTGACGGAGGTCGCCGGGCGACTGCGCGACGCCGTCCGCGTCGGCGACGTCGTCGGCCGCATGGGTGGCGATGAGTTCGCGATCATGCTCGAGCAGCTCGAGAACGACTTCGAGGCGGTCGTCGTGGCGCGACGCGTGCTGGCGGCGTTCGGACAGCCGTTCGAGGTCGGCACCGGCCCGCTCGCCGTCTCGGCCAGCGTTGGGCTCGCGATCGCCAAGGACCCCGAGAAGACCGCCGACCGCCTGATCCACGAGGCGGATATCGCGATGTACCGCGCCAAGGCGATCGGGCGCAACCGCTTCGCGATCTTCGACACGGAGCTGCGCGTCGAGGTCGATCGACGGCTGAGCATCGAACGCGATCTGCGGCACGCACTCGAGCGCAACGAGTTCGAGATCTTCTACCAGCCGGTGGTCTCGCTCGACGACGCCTCGGTGGCCTCATGCGAGGCGCTCGTTCGCTGGACGCACCGCGAGTGGGGGCCGATCTCCCCCGACGAGTTCATCCCGCTCGCGGAGGAGAACGGCTTGATCGCCCCGATCGGTGCGTGGGTTCTCGGTACGGCGCTTCGCCAGCTGGCCGATTGGCGCTCGCGCGGGAGCGAGATCGGCGTGTCCGTGAACATCTCGGCGCGCCAGCTCGGTGACGAAAGCGTCAGCCTGATGGTGGCTGCGCTGCTCGCCGAGACGGGCGTGCCCGCCGACGCGCTCTGTCTGGAGATCACAGAGACCGCGATCCTCTCCGACCCGGAGCGGGCTGCCGCGCGCCTTGCCGATCTTCGCGCGCTCGGCGTGCGAATCGCGTTCGACGACTTCGGCACCGGGTACTCCTCGTTGCGCCATCTCAGCCAGCTGCCGGTCGACGTGATCAAGCTCGACCGCACGTTCGTGAGTGCACTGAACCAACAGGACGGCCGCCGGGACCGGGCGGTCCTGATCGCCGTCACGACGGCGGCGCGGGAGCTCGGCATCAGCGTCGTGGCCGAGGGCGTCGAGGACACCGAGCAGCTCGCCGAGCTGCGCCGGGCGGGCTGCGGCTACGCGCAGGGATACCTGTTCTCAGAGCCCCGTCCCGCCGGTCACGCACCGCCCGACGGCGCCTCGCGTGTGGTGTTGCGCGGAGTTGACGAGAGCAGGCGCGCCAAGCGCGCTCCGCCGTCCCGCGACGACGGCGGCGCCGGCGTCACGCCCCAGCGCCAGCACCTGCGCAGCAACGCCTGAGCTACGCTGGCGTGGTGCGCATTCTCGTAGCCGAAGACGAGGCCGCGATCGCCGACTTCCTCGACCACGGTCTGAGTGCCGAGGGCTACAGCGTCACCGTCGCCGCAAGGGGCGACGATGCCCTCGCGCTTGCGCTCGCGGAGGACTTTGCGCTGGTCGTGCTCGACCGCATGCTCCCCGGCCTGGACGGGATCGAGGTCCTCGAGGCGCTGCGCACCGCGCGGCCCGGGCTGCGTGTGATCATGCTGACGGCGCGCAGCGAGATCGACGACCGCGTCCGCGGCCTCGACGCCGGCGCCGTCGATTACATCACCAAGCCCTTTGCTTTCGACGAGCTTGCCGCGCGCGTGCGGGCGCATCTGCGAACACCTTCCCAGCCCGAGTCGACGCGGCTGCAGGCGCTTGGAATCGAGCTCGACCTGCTGACCCGGCGAGTGACCCGCGACGGCAACGACGTCGTTCTGTCCTCCAAGGAATTCGACCTGCTCGCCTACTTCATGCGCCACCCGGCGAACGTGCTTTCGCGCGAGCAGATCCTCAGCGCCGTGTGGGGCTATTCGCATGACCCCGGAACCAACATCGTCGAGGTCTACGTGAGCTACCTGCGGCGCAAACTCGGCCGTCCGGGGTCGCCGGCGCCGATCGTCACCGTGCGCTCGGTCGGCTACCGGCTCGCGCCGAACCGATCCTGAGCGCCCGGATGCCCTCTGGCGGCGCCAGGCTCCGGCCCCGCTCGTTGCGCTGGCGCCTGACGCTGGCGCTCGCCAGCGTCCTGATCCTCGCCTTCCTGGGGACCTTCTACGTCGTCTACCACGTGACCGCGTCGCGACTGCGAGGGCAGCTCGACAGCGACCTGGTGCGCGAGGCTCACTCCTTCGAAGCGAGGATCTCGCCGCGCGGAGTGGAGCTGACGAGCCGGGGGGTCGCCGATCTCGCGGCCCGTTACCTCTCCGACCAGCCGTTCGCGGCGGCCGAGCGTCTCCTCTATGTGATCGTGCCCGGTCGGGGCATCGTCACCAACTACCCGGAGCTGCTGGGCCAGACGGCACACGACACCGACGACACACCGGCCACAGCGCGCGCTGAGGCCAGGCTCAGCGCCGCGCTCAGGACCCAGCCGCCGGGCTTCTCGATCCAGGACGCGCCCGACGCCGGCCGCGTGCGGCTGTATGTCGAAGCGTTTCGCACCGAGCAGGGCCTGGACTCGCGGATCGGGGTCGCCGAGCCCCTTGCGGCCAACGATCAGGCGCTCGACGGCATCACCCGGGCGTTCGCGATCGGCGGGACGCTGACGCTTGCCGCCGCCCTGCTCGCCGGGGTCCTGCTGGCGGCCGGGTTCGTTCGTCCGCTGCGACGGATGGCCCGCATCGCGGCGCGTGTGGATTCCGGAGACCTCTCACCGCGAATGGAGTACCGCGGAGCGCCCAACGAGACGAAGGTCCTCGCCGATGCCTTCGACCACATGCTCGACAGACTCGAGGAGGCCTTCGCCCGTCAGCAGGCGTTCGTCTCCGACGCCTCGCACGAGCTGCGCACGCCGCTGACCGCGATCCGCGGCCAGCTCGAGGTTCTGGCCCGCGTGGAGAACCCGGACGCGACGGAGGTGCGCCGCGTGCAGCGTCTCGTGGCGGCGGAGGTCGCGCGGATGACACGTCTGACGGAGGATCTGCTGCTGCTCGCGCACACCGACGAGTCACGCTTCATCCGCCGCGCGCCGATCGAGCTCGAGCCGTTCCTCGCCGAGCTGATCGCGACCATGCAACCCACAACCGATCGGCGCCTGCGTGTCTCCGCGGAGGTTCCGGGAATCCTCAACGCCGACCGCGACCGCGTGGCGCAGGCTTTGCGGAACCTGCTGGGCAACGCGGTCGAGCACACCCACCCTGGGGGAGCGATCGAGCTCGGGGCCGCTGAGGCAGCCGACGGTCGCGTGCAGATCTGGGTCGACGACGACGGCCCGGGAATCGCGGCGACCGAGCGCGAGCGGGTCTTCGATCGCTTTCATCGCGCCGATCCCTCGCGGGACCGCCGCGCCGGGGGCACAGGCCTCGGGCTGGCGATCGTGCGAGCGATCGTCGAGGCGCAGGGCGGCCGCACGTGGGCGGCTGATTCGCCGCTCGGCGGGGCGCGGGTCGTGCTGGAGCTGCCCGGCTACCGGCGGCTGGCGATTTAGTTCTGCTGCCCGCTGTGCGAGCGCACATCCGCCAAACCGCGCCGACTAGATGCCGATGAAGTTGATCCCGACCGAGTGCAGCCAGCTCTGCGCCTGGTCGTTGAGCAGGGCCAGCTCGCCGGTCCAGATCAGCACCCCCATCGCGATCAGCACGGCGCCACCGGTGAAGACGATCACCCCGTAGTGGCGCTTCACCCAACCGAACAGCGTCGTCATGCGGTCGAAGGCCAGCGAGGTGGCGATGAAGGGAACCGCGAGCCCAGCTGAGTAGAAGGCGAGCAGCAGCGCTCCCTGCGCCTCCGAGCGGGTGGTGCTGGCGGCGAGCAGAATCGCGCCGAGCGTCGGGCCGATGCACGGCGTCCAGGCGATCGCGAAGGCCGCTCCCACGACGACCGGCCCGCCACGCCCGGCGCGGGCGAGCAGCCTGCCGATGTGCCATTCGCGCCCCAGCACCGGCACGATGGCCGACAGCACGAACAGCACCCCGAGCGCCACGATGAAGGCGGCCGCAATGCGATCGAGCGTCACGTGGTTGACGATCAACGCCGACCCGATCGCGGTCGCTCCAAGGCCCTCGAGGATGAAGATGACCGAGAAGCTCGTGATGAAGAGCAGGCTCGGCACGAGCACACGCCTGACGCCGGCGGTCGAGATCTCGTTCGGTGAGACGCCGACGACCGTCGAGAGGTAGCCGGGCACGAGCGGCAGCACGCATGGCGACAGGAACGACACCGCGCCGGCTGCGATCGCCGCGAAGATCCCGACACCACTGGCGGAAGAGGCCACTGCGCTAGAAGTCTAGAAGCAGCCGCGAGAGCGCTCCGCCCTGCCACGCGATCGGCGAGCGTCCCTCCTCCTCGACGTGCAGGCGCGCACCGGCGATCGCTTCGGCGTAGCGCTGCGCGGTCGCCAGCGGATGCGCCGGGTCCGCCTCGTCGCGGCTGCCGACCACGAGCGTCGGCGCTTCGATCGCGGACAGCTCGTCCCAGTCCTCAAACGGTCGCGAGCGCGGGACGGCGGCAAGCGCGTCGGCGACGGCGTCGGGGTGGGCGTGTGCGGCGAGCCGCTGGCGCAGCACGCGCTCCACCGTCGCGCGCCACCCGGGCGGCACGCGATCGAGCCCGTAGGCGGCAACGAAGCCCTCCACCCCACCCTCACGCAGGCCGCGAGCCAGGGCGTCCCAGTGCGCGAGATCGCTGGGTCGCTCGGGGTCGTAGGCGGGCGTGACGATCGCCAGCCCGCGGACGCGCTCAGGACGCGCCAGCGCGAATCGGATCGCCGTATGGGCGCCCATCGAGGCACCGACGACGAGCGCCTGGGAGATGTCGAGCTCGTCCATCACACCCTCCAGGTCGCCGGCGAGCGACGCATAGGAGTAATCGCCGCCGGCCGCCGCCGCCGAGGATCCGTGCCCGCGGGCGTCGTAGAGCACGAGCCGGCGTCCCTCGCGCGCCAGCGTGTTCGAGCCCATCACGACGTAGCGGCGGGTGGCGGTCAGGCCGTGCAGGCCGACGACGGCCGGGCCCTCGCCGTGAGTCTCGTAGGCCAGCGACTGCCCGCCCGGTTCGACCAGCTGCGTCACGCCCTGATGTCTAGCGCACCGAACGATCTTCTACGCTGTGGCGATGACCGTGATCGACGTCAGCGAGGCCGATTTCGAGGTCCAGGTGATCGAGCGCTCGCGCACGACGCCGGTGGTCGTCGACTTCTGGGCGTCGTGGTGCGGTCCGTGCCGCGCGCTGACGCCGCTGTTGGAAGCGGCAGCCGGCGCCCGCGAGGGCTCGGTCGTGCTGGCCAAGGTCGACACCGACGCCAACCAGGCGCTCGCGCAGGCCTTCGGCATACAGGGCATTCCGGCGGTCAAGGCGTTCCGTGAGGGCGCCGTGGTCGAGGAGTTCGTCGGCGCCCAGCCGCGCGCCGTCGTCGAGGCCTTCTTCGACGCCGTGGCACCGGGCGAGGCGGAGCTGCTGGCCGCCGCGGGCGACGAGCCGTCACTGCGCCGGGCGCTCGAGCTCGAGCCCCTGCGCGTCGACGCCGCCGTTGCGCTGTCGCGGATCCTGCTCTCGCGCGGGGAGGACGACGAGGCGCGCGCCGTGCTCGAGGCGCTTCCCGAGGACTTCCAGGTCGACGGCCTGCGGGCAAGGATCCGCCTGCACGAGGCGGGAGGATGCGCCGGCGCGATCGCGGCGCTGGACGCAGGGGATGACGAGCGGGCCTTTGAGCTGCTGCTCAGCGAGCTGCCGCAGGAGGACGTGCGGATGCTGATCGTCGGCGAACTCGACCGCCGCGGCGCCGCCGACCCGCTGGTGCGTGCGACACGGCGCCGCCTCGCCGCCGCGCTGTACTGAGCGCGGCGCCGCGCCCGGCCGATTCGTCTGCTCCGCGGCGGAGAATTCACCCGTATGGGCTCCAACGTCCGCCGTGTGATCGCCCATCTGGACATCGATGCGTTCTACGCCTCGGTCGAGCTGCGCCGGCGGCCGGAGTTGCGCGGGTTGCCGGTGATCGTGGCCGGCGCGGGTCCGCGTGCCGTCGTCACGACGGCGAGCTATGAAGCCCGGCGCTTCGGCGTCGACTCGGCGATGCCGGCGGCGCGTGCGCGCGCGCTGTGTCCCGACGCGGTTGTGATCGCGCCGGATTTCGATGCCTACCGCCGCACCAGCGGCGAGGTCTGGAGCCTGGTCAAAGAGCGGGTGGCGGTGATCCAGAGCGCCGGCATCGACGAGGCCTACCTTGAGCTCAGCGAAGAGCCCTTCCCCGTGGCGCTGCTGCGGGGACTGGTGGAAACGGTGCGCGAGCGGACCGGGATGACGCTATCGGTCGGGATCGGGCCGTCGCGCCTGGTCGCCAAGACCGCGAGCGCACATTTCAAGCCGGCGGCATTCGTCGCGATGAGCCGCGAGCAGGCGGTCGCGCACTTCGCGGCGCACCCGCCGCGGCTGCTGCAGGGCATCGGGCCAAAGACCGCGGAGCGCCTCGCGGCGCTGGGCATCAGGACCGTCGGGGAGCTGCAGGCCGCGCCCGCGGAGCTGCTGGAGCAGCGCTTCGGCGAGCGGATGGCCCGCGAGCTTCAGGCGCGCGCGCACTTCTTCGACGAGACCCCCGTCGAGCCGGTCCGGATCGCCAAGTCGCGCTCAAGCGAGGTGACCTTCCCCGCCGACGTCTCCGATCACCAGACGCTCGAGCGCGCGCTCGTGGGCATGGCGGGCGAACTCGGCGAGGGACTGCGAGCGCGAAGCCGGCGGGCGCGCACGATCGCGATCAAGGTGCGCCTCGATGACTGGACCACGGTCACCCGGGCACGCACGATCGAACGCTTCACCGACGACGCGCAGACGATCGCGGCGATCTCGCTCGAGCTGCTGCGGGCCTACGCACCGGCCCGCCCGGTGCGGTTGCTCGGCGTGCGTGTCGCGTCCTTCGATGACGAATCCCCCGCGTGTTCGCCCCGCGCGCCGGTGCAGCTGACACTGCCCGTCTGAGCGCCCGGACGCCCCGACGCGCGCAACCCGGGCGCGCGCCGGGCCGCCGCGCTCAGGCGCTCGCCCAGATCTCGGTGACGTCGCCGGCGCCCAGCGACAGCCGTGTCGCGTAGGTCAGGTCGTAGTCGCGGCCGGCGACGTAGGGACCGCGGTCGATCACCGGCACGCGCACCGTGCGCCCGCGGTAACGGAGGCTGACCATCGTGCCGCATGGCAGCGTCCTGTTGGCAACGCCCTGCGTCTGCGGGCCGAGCGCCTCACCGCACGCGGTCACGCCGCCCGGGCCGTACCAGGACGCGATCACCTGGCGGTAGACCGTGGCCACCGCGCCGCGCAACAGCACCCGGCGAGGCGGGATGCCCGTGGCGAGCACGCGCAACTGCAGGCGACCGAGCCGCCGCGGCCAGAACCGCTCGACGAACACGCCGCGGCGAGTGGTGAGCGTCCTGGCGACCGCCACCCAGCGACCCCCCTGGCGTGCCTGCACGGCGATCGCGCGCCGCGGTTCGCGGGGGTTCGCGACGCCGACGAGGGCGACGTCCTCGCCGATCAGCACGTTTGGGTGAAGCAACAGCGCCTGCAGGCTGGGCGCAGCGGTTCGCCGACGCACGGGCCGGCGGCGGCCGGCGCGCGCCGGCGCTGATGGGGATGCACTCGCAATCCGCCCCGAGATGCCCGCGCCCCCGGCAACCAGGACGCACAACACGGCGGCAGCGCGCGCAGCGCGCCAGGTCAAACACGGCCTCATCCGAGGTCCTCCTTGGCTTCGCCGCCTACGGGGTTAGCTGTCGGGCTCGCGGCGGCGGCACCGGCTCAACGGCGAGCCGGGCTCTTCGTCGCTACGGCAGCAGATCAGCGGCCGATTCGCCCCAACCGAAGCCGCGCACCAGATGCGCCGCGGCTGCCGGCAATGGGTCCCCCGCTCGTGCCACTTTGGTGTCGCACGACTCGGCAGGTGGAACAACTGTCCGGATTCTACCCATGGAGCGGACGCGACGACCGCGTTCAGGTGCAGATACGCACAAGACCACGCCGCCGGACGCCGCCGCGACGCCCGGCGGCCCACCCCCAGCCGCGCCGGAGGATGGCGGATAATCGTGATGTGGCCACGTTGCGCCTGGCGTTATGCCAGCTCAATCCGACCGTCGGTGACATCGCCGGCAACGAGGCCGCGATCGCCGCCTCGCTGCAGGCCGCGAGGGCCTCCCAGGCGCAGCTCGTGCTGTTCGGCGAGCTCGCGATCACCGGCTACCCGCCCGAGGATCTGCTCTACCGCGAGGAGTTCCTGCGCGATGCGCGAGCGGCGATCGACCGCCTCGCCGCCCAGACCGAGGGACTGGTCGCGATCGTCGGCTTCCCCGAGCGCGCGGCCGACGTCCACAACGCCGCGGCGGTGCTCGCCGACGGCCGCCTTCAGGCGGTCTATCGCAAGATCCGCCTGCCGAATTACGGCGTCTTCGACGAGCAGCGCTACTTCCGGGCCGGCGACGTGGCGGGGTTCATCGAGCTGGGCGAGCACCGCGTCGGGATCACGATCTGCGAGGACATCTGGCAACCCGGCGCGCCCTGCGCCGACCTCGCCCTGGCGGGCGCCACGCTGATCGTCAACCTCTCCGCGTCCCCCTACCACGCGGGCAAGGGACTCGAGCGCGAGCAGATGGTGCTCCAGCGCGCGCGCGAACACATCGCGGCATTTGCCTTCTGCGCGCTCGTGGGCGGTCAGGACGAGCTGGTCTTCGACGGCCACTCGTTCGTCGTCGACCACAGCGGGGCGCTGCTGGCCCGCGCCGCCCAGTTCGAGGAGGAGCTGCTGATCTGCGACGTCGATCCGCGTGCGCCGGCCGCCGAGCGCCGCCGCAGCTCCGGCCATCGCGGCCTCGCCGCGGCCGCTGCTCCGCGAGCGCAGCTGCTGGCGAGCATGCCGCTGCAGCGGGCGGCGCCGCCGGGCAGCTCAGCGCCGGCTGGCACGCGGATCGCGCCGCTGCTTGCGCCGCCGGAGGCCGAGATCTACGCCGCGCTGGGCTGCGGGCTGCGTGACTACGTGCGCAAGAACGGCTTCGAGCACGTCGTGCTCGGGCTCTCGGGCGGGATCGACTCGGCGCTGGTCGCGACGATCGCCGCCGACACACTCGGCGCAGAAGCCGTCAGCGTCGTCGTGATGCCCTCGCGGTTCTCCTCGCAGGGGACCCAGGCCGACGCGCGGGCGCTGGCCGCCGCCCTGGGCGTTGGCGTGCTCGAGCTGCCGATCGCGGATGTGATGAGCGCCTACGAGGCGCTGCTGGCCGACACCTTCGCCGGCCGCGCGGCGGATCTCACAGAGGAGAACCTCCAGGCGCGAATCCGCGGCAACCTGCTGATGGCGTTGTCGAACAAGTTCGGCTGGCTCGTCCTGACGACCGCCAACAAGTCCGAGACATCGGTCGGCTACTCGACGCTCTACGGGGACTCGGCGGGCGGCTTCGCGGTCGTCAAGGACATCTTCAAGACGGTGCTCTACGACCTTGCCCGCTGGCGCGGCGCCAGCGGCGGGCCGATCCCGGCCTCGATCATCGAGCGGGCGCCCTCGGCCGAGCTGCGCGAGGGCCAGCGCGACGACCAGTCGCTGCCGCCCTATGAGACGCTTGACGCGATCCTGCGCGGCTACGTCGAGGAGGACTGCGGCCGCGAGGAGCTGCTGGCGCGCGGCCTGCCGGCCGACGCGATCGACACGGTCCTCGCGCTCGTCGACCGCGCTGAATACAAGCGCCGCCAGGCCCCGCCGGGGGTCAAGATCACCGAGCGCGCGTTCGGACGCGACCGCCGGCTGCCGATCACCAACCGCTACCGCGGCTGAGCGCTACGGCTGCGCCGCGCCCGCGCCGCCCGCCGCGCGCACCGCGATCGTCACCCGCGAGGTGGCGCACAGGCGGCCCTCGTCGTCGCTCATGTCGACGTCCCAGACCCATGTCGTGCGGCCGCGGTGGCGACGCGTCGCGAGCGCGTGGATCGTGCCCTGGCTGAGCGGCCGCAGGAAGCTGGTGGCGTTCGAGAGGCCCATCGCCACCTGGCCGTCCCCCTCAACCGCGATGGCGGTCGCCCAGGAGGCGATCGACTCGGCGATCGTCGCGAAGACGCCGCCGTGGACCAGCCCCCACGGCTGCATCAACTCGCGCCGCACCGCGAGCTCGGCGTGTGCGCTGTGCTCGTCGCAACCGGACACCTCGAGGCCCAGCAGGCCGATGAAGCTCTCCTCCAGGGGCATGACCATGCCGGCGATCATCGCGCCCACGATAGCGCTCAGCCTGGCAGGATCAGCTTCCCGGGGTTCATCACCCCGACCGGGTCCAGCTGCGCCTTGATCGCGCGCAACGCGGCGACGCCGAGCGTGCCCAGCTCGACCGCGGCCCACCCGGCGTGGTCGCGGCCCACGCCGTGATGGTGGGAGATCGTGGCGCCGGAACGGACGATCGTGGAGCTGGCGGCGTCCTTGACGGCTCGCCACTGAGACTCCTCCTGTCCCTCCAGCGCGCGTGCGAGCGTGGTGAAGGTCAGCGACGCCCCGGTGGGGTAGACGTGGGCGATCTGGCAGCCGACCAGTGGCGGGGTGCCCAGCGAGCGCAGCGAGCCGACCAGCGCCGTCGTGACCGCCGCGCGCAGCGCCGCCAGCCCGGACCACGTCGTGGCCGTCTCAAACTGCTCGACGAAGACGCCGCGGGCGAGCAGCTCATCGCGCAGGTAGGGCGCGCTGAAGCGGGCGGCCGCCCAGGCGCGCCCGGCGCCCTCACCGATCGGCGTGCCGCCGCCGCGCCGCAGCAGCGTCATCGTGTGCAGGCGCCGGCGCGCCAGCGCAATCTGCTGGCCCTCCCAGCCGACGACCGCGAGCACGCCGGCCCGCGCGCGGCGCCCGTGACGACCGACCGGCGAGCGCCGGCCGCCGCCCTCCGCGCTCGCCAGCCACAGGCGTGTCGCAACCTCGTCGGAGAGCGCGACGACATCCGGCGTCGCGTCGTCGTGGGCCGCGACGCGCAGCGCCTCGGCCGCGCCCTCGAAGGTGTCGAACACGACGCCCTCATAGATCCGGTGGGCGGGGCGGGCGCGCACCGCCAGCAGGAGCCCGGTGATCACGCCGAGCACGCCCTCGGAGCCGACGATCAGCTCGCGCAGGGCCGGGCCCGCCGCACTTGCCGGCAGCGCCGCGGGCGCCAACTCGCCGGCGGGCGTCGCGAAGCGGACACCCTGGATCGCCTGATCGATGCGCCCGTAGCCGCCGGACGCCTGGCCGACCGAGCGCGTCGCCGCGCAGCCGCCGATCGAGACGAACTCGAAGCTGTCGGGGTAGTGGCCGAGCGTCAGCTCGACCTCGGCCAGCACCGCTTCGAGCGCGGGCGCGCGCGTGCCGCCCGCGACGCTGACCGTCAGCGAGCGGCGGTCCACGGAGAGCACCCCCTCCAGTCGCGCGAGGTCGAGCGAGATCACCGCATGCTGGCCGCCGGCGATCGCCGCCACGCCGCCGACCACGCTCGTGCCGCCGCCGAATGGCACAACCGCCACGCGCTCGGCGGCGCAGATCGACAGCACCGTCAGGACGGCCTCGTGGCTGTCGGGGTAGACGACCGCGTCCGGCGCGCTCGCGGGGGTGCCGGCGCGCATCGCGACCAGGTCGAGGTAGCCCTTGCCGCCGCTGTGGAAGATGCGTGAGGCGGCGTCGGAGCAGACCCACTCGGCGCCGAGCGCGCGCTCCAGGCGCCCTCGCGCCCGTTTGGTGAGCGTCGGCGCGGGCAACGCCACGTCGGCGAGCGCGACCGGGTCGTGCATCGAGCCGTCGAGTGAGAGCGATTCGTCGAGCAGGCGCGCGAGCGCTCCGCTCAGCGGCACGTGACGGTCTTCGCGGCCCCAGCCCCACCAGCGCATCGCGGCCGGCTGGCCGTTGCGCGAACGCTCAGTTTGCGATCTTGCGGAGGTCACGAACGAGCAGCAGATGCTTGAGGTGCGTCGCCACCGCCGCGAGGTTCTCCAGCGCCTCCACCGCCTCCTTGCGACGCTGCGGATTGCGGGAGCGCAGCGCCGGCGCGAGGATCTGCTGCAGCAGGTTGGCCTCGCGGTCGGCGGAGGAGCGGAAGACGCGGAGGTTTCGCCCGCCCACGCCGTAGCGGGCCAGCTCGGTCACGGCGCGGATGATCTCGCGCTCGGTGTCGTCGTAGTAGCGGCGGCCGTTGCGCAGCTCGCCCTTGATCACGCCGTAGTCCTCGAGCTCGGCCACCAGCTTGGGGTCGGCCTTGGTCTCCTCCAGCACGTCCTCGAGCGTGAAGTAGGAGTTCGCCTCCGTCACGCTGACGTTCGGGCGCCAGCGCCGCCGCGCCTCGCCGGCCGTGGTCGAGACCTCAGAGGTCTCCGGCGATCCCGACGCCAGCTCCTGGCGGATCACGCGCAGCGGCAGGAACTCGTCGCGCTGCAGGCGCAGGATCGTGCGCAGTCGCGCCACGTCGCTCGCGCTGTAGAGACGGTAGCCGCCGGGGGTGCGGCGCGGCGTCAGCAGGCGCTGATCCTCGAGGTAGCGGATCTTCGAGATCGAGATGTCGGGAAACTCGGCCGACAGCGCCTTGCAGACGGCGCCGATCGTGCTCGCCTTCGAAGCCGGGCGCTTGGGCTCGACGCCCTCGATTGTGTCGGCCGTGCTCATCGCGCCCGGAAGGTGAGCTTGTACTTGCCGACCTGCAGCTCGTCGCCGTCCGCGAGGCGCTGCGAATCGATCCGCTCGCGGTTGACGTAGGTCCCGTTGAGCGACCCGCAGTCGTCGATGAACCAGTCGCTGCCACGGCGGACGAGCAGCGCGTGGTCGCGCGAGACGGTGACGTCGTCGAGGAACACCGCGGAGTCCGGGCGGCGCCCGATCGTCATCCGCTCGCCGTCCACCGCGAAGCTCTCGCCGGCGCGCCCGCCGCCGGCGCGGATGACCAGCGCCGCCGCGTGTGTGACGACCTCGCCGATGTCGACGGGGATGAAGTCGCCCGTCTCGCCGATCCGGTAGGTGGCCGTCGTCGGCTCACCGGTGCCGCCGGGCTCGAGCAGTGCGCCACACTTCTGGCAGTAGTTCGCGCCCTCAGGGTTGACGAAGCCGCACTCGGAGCAGTGCAGAGCCACCGCGTGACCGCCGCTACTCCGCGTCTGACGGCGGTGGGGGTGTCGCGTGGCCCGCCAGGATCTGCGTCAGCCGCTCGACGTCCGAGCCGCTGAAGATCTCCTCGCCGCCACTGTGCTTGACGCGCAGGCGGTTGACCAGCTCGGCGCGCAGGATGTCGATCTTGCCGTGCAGCATGCGCCGACGGTAGGAAACGTCCTCCTCCTCCTGGCTGAGCTGCTGGATCAGATCCTTGAGCTCCTGGTCGGTGAGCGTGCCGAGATCGGGGAAGGTCGTTTCGTCCATAGCCGTTCTTTCCTTGCGGGGCCGAGAGTGTTGCGAGTATAGCGGCACCAACCCGAGGGTCAAGCTGAGCTTGAGACTCTGCCCCCCCCGCCGCGCTCAAGCTCGTTCGCGCCGCAGCTCGAGCAGTCCGTCGCGGACGTAGTAGCCGGTCGCGACGATCGCCAGCGCGATCCCGAAGCAGACGAAGCCCTCCGCGACCGCGCGCACGCCCAGCAGCGCGAGCCAGATGCCGAACAGCGTCGGGCCGACGGCGATCCGCCCGGGCCAGTTGATCACCAGCGCGAGCCCGCGGCGCACCCACGCCTGACCCAGCAGCAGCATCACCGCCTCGCGCACCACCACGACGGCCACCAGCCAGCGCGGCAGCAGCTCGTAGGACCAGCAGATCGCCAGGCCGCTCAGCGCCAGCAGGCGGTCGAGGACGGGATCGAGCAGCGCCCCCAGGCGGCTGTACTGGCCGGTCACGCGGGCGGCGATCCCGTCGGCGTAATCGCCGCCGGCGGCGAAGAAGAAGCAGATCCCGGCGCCCGCGCCCGTCCCGCTGCGCGATGAGTAGGCGAGGATCAGGATCGCCGGCAGCAGCGCCGCGCGCGCGTAGCCGATCGCGTTGGGGACCGTCCACGGGCGCCACGGCGCGTCCGGGGCGGTCTGCGGCGGCGGTGGCCCGGAGCGGTCGAAGCCCAGCAGCCGCCGGGCACTCAGAGCAGGTCGCGGCACAGCTCCACCACCGCCGCGAGCAGCTCGGCGGGAGCGATCCCCGCCAGCGCCTCGCTGCCACGGCGGAGCTGCGCCTCGATCTCGCCCGACTCGAGTGCTTTGCGACCGACGGTCAGCCGCAGCGGCACCCCGAGCAGCTCGGCGTCGGCGAACTTCTCGCCGGCGCCCGCCTCGCGGTCGTCGTAGAGCACGTCGACTCCGCCCTCGCGCAGCGCGTGGTACGCGCTCTCGGCGAGCTCGCGCTCCTCGCTCCCGGGCTTGCCGAGCGCCACCAGGTGCACCGCGAACGGCGCGATCGCCGCCGGCCAGGAGATCCCGCGCTCGTCGGCGAACTGCTCAACCGCGGCGGCGGCGATGCGCGCCATACCGATGCCGTAGGAGCCCATCCAGACCAGCTGCTCGGCGCCCTGCTCGTCGAGGTAGCTCGCGCCGAGCGCCTTCGCGTAGCGGGTTCCGAGCTGGAAGATGTTGGCGACCTCGATCGCCGGCTCGATCGTGATCGGCGAGCCGCCGACCAGATCGCCGGGCTCGACGCTGCGGATATCGGCGCGCTCGAAGGCGAAGTCGCGCCCCGGCTGGGCGCCGCGCAGGTGGTACTCGGCGCGGTTGGCGCCGACCACATAGGGCCCGTCCGCCACACCCTCGTCGAGCAGCACGCCGACCTGCGCGCCGACCGGCCCGACGAACCCCGGCGGGCCGATGCGCTGCTCGATCTCCTCGGCGCTCGCCGGCCGCCACGGCGAGCCCAGCGCGGTTGCCAGCTTGAGCTCGTTGACGCGGTGATCGCCGCGCACCAGCACGAGCACGAGTCCACGCTGCTCGCCGACCACGGGAAACGCCTTCAGCGTCGCGCCGGCCGCGACGCCGAGCTGGCCGGCAACGGCCGCGATCGTGGTGGCACCCGGTGTGTGGACCTCGACGGGAGCGTCGTCGGGGGCGGGCAGCTCGACCGGCTGCGCCGCGGCACTGGCCACCTCGACGTTGGCGGCATAGCCGGGCGCGAGCGCCACCTCGTTCTCCCCCGCCGCACACGGCGCCATGTACTCGTGCGCGCCGGTGCCCCCCATCACGCCGACGTCGCCGGCAACGCGGTACCAGCGCAGTCCGGTGCGCTCGAAGATCCGGTCGTAGGCCTCGATGTGGAGCTGGTAGGAGCGTTCCATCCCCTGCTGGTCGCGGTCGAAACTGTAGGAGTCCTTCATCACGAACTCGCGCGTGCGCAGCACGCCCGCGCGCGGGCGCGCCTCGTCGCGGCCCTTGACCTGCAGGTGGTAGAGGATCAGCGGCAGGTCGCGGTAGGAGCGGATGAACTGGGCGACGTGCGAGGTGACGACCTCCTCGTGGGTCAGCGCGAGCACCAGCTCCGCACCACGGCGGTCGTTCAGCTTGAACAGCTCCTCGATGCCGTAGCGCCCCGTCCGCTTCCACAGCTCGGCCGGCTGGATCACCGGCATCAGCATCTCCTGGCCGCCGATCGCGTCCATCTCCTCGCGGACGATCGCGGAGATCCGCTGATGGACCCGCCAGCCGGCCGGCAGCCAGGTCCACAGGCCCGAGCCGACCTGGCGCACGAGGCCGGCGCGCACCATCAGGCGGTGCGAGAGCGCCTCGGCGTCAGCCGGCGCCTCCTTCTCGGTCGGCAGCAGGTAGCGCGAGAGGCGGGTCACGCCACAAGCCTATAAGGGGTGAGCGCGGCGGCTGGCTATTGTCTGCATGGTCCCCATTTCGCAAGGAGAACCATGGCCTACACACTTCCGGATCTGCCCTACAGCTTCGATGCGCTCGAGCCCCACATCGACGCGCAGACGATGGAGATCCACCACGACAAACACCACGCCGCCTACGTCAACAACGTCAACGCGGCGCTCGAGGGATCCCCGCTCGGAGACCTCCCGATCGAAGAGCTCCTGCAGTCGCTCGACCAGGTCGGCGAGGACAAGCGTGGGGCGGTCCGCAACAACGGCGGCGGCCACTTCAACCACTCGCTGTTCTGGACCAGCCTGTCGGGCTCCGGCGGCGGTCAGCCCGGCGGCGCCCTGGGAGCGGCGATCGATGCCGCGTTCGGCTCCTTCGCCGACTTCCAGGCCAAGGTCAAGGCCGCGGGCGTCGGCCAGTTCGGCTCCGGCTGGGCCTGGCTCGTGCACGACGGCTCGGGCCTCGCCGTGCTCGGCACGCCCAACCAGGACAACCCGATCTCCTCGGGCAAGACGCCGCTGCTCGGCGTCGACGTCTGGGAGCACGCCTACTACCTGCGCTACCAGAACCGCCGGCCCGACTACATCGACGCCTGGTGGAACGTGGTCGACTGGGATGCCGTCGCCACGCGCTTTGACGCGGTCGCCTGAGCCAGGAGTTCAGGGTGTGGGGTCGGCGCATGCGCCGACCCCCCGGACGGTGCATGCACCGTCCGGCCGAGGGGTGCATGCACCCCTCGGAACGCCAGGAGGAGTGGCAGCGCAGCGCCTGTCCAACCTCGCCTGGCTGCGCCGCGTCCGCGACCGGATCGACCGGGAGTTCGCGCAGCCGCTGGACGTGGAGGCGCTGGCCCGCGGCGCGCACATGTCGGCCGGGCACCTCAGCCGCGAGTTCCGACTCGCCTACGGCGAATCCCCGTACGGCTACCTGATGACGCGGCGCATCGAGCGCGCGATGGCACTGCTGCGTCGCGGTGACCTCAGCGTCACCGAGGTCTGCTTGGCGGTCGGCTGCTCGTCGCTGGGCAGCTTCAGCAGCCGCTTCAAGCAGCTGGTCGGCATGCCACCCAGCAGCTACCGCCGCCACGGCGCTGGCCCCCCCGCCGGGATGCCGTCCTGCGTGGCCAAGCAGGTGACCAGACCGATCAGGAATAAAGAAGCGCCGGAGGCCCAGCCGCAGCTAGCATGACCGCCATGGACATCACGATTCACGCGAGCTTCCTGCCGCACACCGACCCGGACGCATCGCTGGCCTTCTACCGCGACACGCTCGGCTTCGAGGTCCGCGGCGACGTCGGCTACGGCGGCATGCGCTGGATCACCGTGGGACCCGCAGACCAGCCCGGAACGTCGATCGTCCTCGAGCCGCCGGCCACCGACCCCAGCGTCAGCGACGACGAGCGCGCCACGATCGCCGCGCTGATGGCCAAGGGCAGCTACGCCCGCGTGATCCTTGCCACCGCGGACCTCGACGGTGTCTTCGCGGCGCTGGCGGCCGGCGGCGCCGACGTCGTCCAGGAGCCGACCGAGCAGCCCTACGGCGTTCGCGACTGCGCCTTCCGCGACCCCGCGGGCAACCTGATCCGAATCAACGAGCGGCGCTAGGCTAGGCGCGGCTGAAGCGCCGGCCGTCGACGGGCGAATCGTCCTCGTCGAGCGCGGCCCGCGCGGCCTCGGCCTCGAGCGCCGCGATGCGCTCGGGCGTCATCGCGTCGGGATCGACGTTGTCGGCCAGCCAGACGCGCGCCTCGGCGGCGCGCTGCTCGTCGCGCACGACCGTCTTGCCGGCGGCGTAGTAGCGGTCGATCTCGGCGAACAGCTCATCGACGAGCCGCTCGGTCGGGACCTTCTTCAGCGGCTCCCCCTTGGAGTAGATCATCCCCATGTCCTTCGCGCCGGTGATACCGAAGTCGGCGTGGCGGGCCTCGCCGATCCCGTTCACCGCGCAGCCGAGGATCGAGACCTCGATCGGGTCCTCGTAGGCCTGCAGGCGCCGCTCGACCTCCGCGACCACCGAGTCCATGTCGAACTGCAGGCGCCCGCAGGTCGGGCAGGCGATCAGCACCGGGCCGCGCTCGCGCAGCTTCAGCGCCTTGAGGATCTCCCAGGCGACCTTGACCTCCTCCTCGGCGTGGAAGGTCGAGAGCGAGATGCGGATCGTGTCGCCGATGCCGTCGGCCAGCAGCGTGCCCAGCCCGACCGCCGACTTCAGCGAGCCCGACCACTTCGTCCCCGCCTCGGTTATGCCGAGGTGCAGCGGGTAGTCGATCCGCGCTGCCAGCTCGCGGTTGGAGGCGATCGTGTTGGGCACCGAGGTCGACTTCATCGAGATCTTGAAGTCGGTGAAGTCGAGGCTCTCCATCAGCTCGACGGTCTCCACCGCCGCGGTGACCAGCGCCTCGATCGGGTTGGAGTACTCGAGCTCCAGCAGGTGCTTGGGCAGCGAGCCCGAGTTGACGCCGACGCGCAGCGGCGTGCCCGCCGCCTTCGCCCGCTCCACGACGCGACGGACCTGCTCGGGCGTGCCGATGTTGCCCGGGTTCAGGCGCACGCAGTGGGCGCCGGCGTCGATCGCCTTGAGCGCCAGCGTGTAGTTGAAGTGGATGTCGGCGATCACCGGGATCGGCGACTGCTTGACGATCTCCGCCAGCGCGACCGCATCCTGCTCGCGCGGCACCGCGACCCGGACGATGTCGGCGCCGGCCTCCGCGACGGTGTGGATCTGCGCCATCGTCGCGGCGAGATTCGCCGTCTCGGTCTTCGTCATCGTCTGCACCGCTACCGGCGCGCCGCCACCGATCAGCACGCCGCCGACGTTGATCTGGCGTCTCGAGGCCATACAGGGAGTCTAGACGTCGGCTCCGGCGGCGGGCCGTCCAGAAAACGTTCGGCCCACTAGATGGTTGATTCCCAATCAGTGGGTGTAGGCGGCGAAGTGGCGGCCTGGTTCACCGATTGTTTGGTTGTGGACGAGGCCGGCTGCGAGTGCGAGCAGGCGCAGTGCGACGCG
>JBEKNK010000043.1:0-22664 GCA_049522915.1 Solirubrobacteraceae bacterium
CCTCGTCAGGCGCACGACCCGCGCATGTGGGGTGATCGTCCCGGATGTCGGGAACCCGTTTTTCACGCTCGTCGTTCGCGGTGCCGAGGAGGCTGCCTGGCGCGCGGGCTATCACGTGATCCTCTGTAACACGCAGGCCGATCTCGAACGCGAGCGCGGCTATATCGAGGACATGCTCGCGTTCCAGGTCGACGGGCTGCTGATCGCGGCGGTCAGCGATCGCTCGCAGCCCCACCTGAAGGTCCTGACGCGCAACGGTGTGCCGTTCGTGCTGATCGACCGCTCGGTGGCGGGATTCAAGACCGACCTCGTGCAGGGCGACAGCGTCGGCGGCGCTCGCCAGCTGATCGAGCACCTGCTCGGCCTCGGACATCGCAGGATTGCGATGATCACCGAGACAAGCGACGTATCCACGGCAAGAGATCGCCTGCGCGGCTATCGTGAAGCGCTCGAAGCCGCCGGAATTCCTTTTCTGCCCGAGCTAATCGTGGAGACCAGCACCGTCGATCCGCGGCTTGCGCGCCAAGCGACGCTGGATCTGCTCGACCACGTCGAGCCACCAAGCGCCCTGTTCGCTGTCAACAACATCGCCGTGATCGGTGTCGCCGAAGCGGCGCGCGAGCGTTCGCTCGAGATTCCCCGAGACATCGCCCTCGCGTGCTTTGACGACATCGACTACGCGTCACGTTTCCACCCGTTTCTCACGGCCATGGTTCAGCCGGCGGAGACGTTCGGAACGATCGCGACCCAGCTGCTCCTCGACCGGCTGGCGGGACGCGTCCACGAGCGACGCCGAGTGGTCGTGCTTCCGGCTGACCTGATCGTGCGCGAGTCCTGCGGAGCCCAGCTGCCCGTCTCATGAGCTTTGGCGGCATCGAGGCGGGGGGAACCAAATGGGTTTGTGGGATCGGCGACGGCTCCGCCGGGGTGCTCGAGAGCGAAACTTTCCCGACAACCACGCCTGAGGAGACGATCTCCCGGGCCGCGCAGTTCTTCAGGACGAGCGGCCTGCCCGACGGTGTCGGCGTCGGCTCGTTCGGGCCGATCGACGTGCGCGTCAACTCACCGACCTGGGGGCAGATCACGACGACGCCGAAGCCCGGCTGGGCGCGCACCGACCTTGTCGCGACGCTTCGCGCGGCGCTCAACATCCCCGTCGCGTTCGACACCGACGTCAACGCCGCCGCGCTCGCAGAGTCACGCTGGGGCGCCGCCATCGGGCTCGACACCTTCTCCTACATCACCGTCGGCACCGGCATCGGTGGCGGCGCGATCGTCAACGGTCGACTTCTGCACGGCCTCCTGCACCCGGAGCTCGGGCACATGCGCATCCCGCACGACCGCGCGCGAGATCCCTTCGACGGCGTCTGTCCCTACCACGGCGACTGCTTCGAGGGCCTCGCCTCCGGCGAAGCGATTCGGCAACGCTGGGGTCGTCCCGGCCAGGAACTATCGGCCGTTTCGGAGGTCTGGGAACTTGAAAGCGAGTACCTCGCGCTCGGGCTGATGAACGTGATCTGCACGCTCTCGCCGCAGCGGATCATCCTCGGTGGTGGGGTGCCGAAGCAGCCGACCCTGCTCCCGCTCGTCCGTGATCGACTGCGCGAGCTGCTGGCCGACTACTTCAACGCCGCGGAGTTAACGCGACCCAACGTGATCAGCCAGTACATCGTCCCGCCCGGACTGGGTGACCAAGCCGGCGTCCTCGGTGCCATCGAGCTCGCCCGCAGCGCGGCGCAAGCCGACCAACCGCAGCGCCGCGCAGGGGACTGACGCGCTTGAAGAGAGGGTCGGCATCTGGTCTCGGACCCGGCAACACTTCCGCGAGCTCGCGGCAGGTGCCAATGCCGGCCTATGACCGAAGCCGGTTGAGCGTCGGCATCGTGCATTTTGGCGTCGGCGGGTTTCACCGCGCGCACCAGGCGATGTACATGGACCGCCTGATGAATGCCGGCGAAGCGTTCGACTGGGCAATCTGCGGCGCCGGGGTGATGGCGGCCGACCGCGCGATGCGTGACGCGCTGCGTTCCCAGGACTACCTCTACACGCTGGTCGAGAAGCACAACGACGGCGCTCACACGCCGCGCGTGATCGGCTCGATCATCGACTACCTGTATGCGCCCGACGACCCAGTCGGGCTGATCGATCGGCTGGCGGACGAAACGACGCGCATCGTCTCGCTGACGGTGACCGAGGGCGGCTACGGCATCTCCGACGTGACCGGCGAGTTTGACCCGCACACGCCCGAGGTGGCGGCGGACATCGAGCAGGCGGCGCTGCCGCGAACCGTCTTCGGCCTGATCACCGAGGCGCTCGGCCGGCGCCGCCAGCAGGGGTCGAAACCGTTCACGGTGGTGTCCTGCGACAACCTGGCCGGTAACGGCGGGCTGGCACGCAAGGCCTTCACGGCGTTTGCGCGCCTGCGCGATCCGGAGCTCGGGGACTGGATCGAGCGCGAGGTGCACTTTCCCAACTCGATGGTCGACCGCATCACTCCCGTCACCACCGACGCCGACCGCGAGCAGCTTCGCGACCGCTTCGGGATCGAGGATCGCTGGCCGGTGGTGTGCGAGCCGTTCGTTCAGTGGGTGCTCGAGGACTCGTTCTCCTGTGGCCGCCCCAGCTACGAGCGAGCCGGAGTGCAGGTCGTCGACGACGTCGAGCCATACGAGCTGATGAAGCTGCGGCTGCTTAACGGCAGCCACCAGGGACTCTGCTATTTCGGGCGCCTGTGCGGCTATGAGTTCGTCCACGAGGCCTCCGCGGACCCTCTGTTTCGGCGCTTCCTGCGCGGCTACATGGATGACGAGGCGACGCCGACGCTCCGGCCAGTTCCCGGCGTCGATCTCGACGACTACAAGCGCACCCTGATTGAGCGTTTCTCCAACCCGGAGATCCGCGACACGATCGCGCGGTTGTGCGCCGAGAGCTCCGACCGGATCCCGAAGTGGGTGATGCCGGTCGTCCGATCACAGCTCGCCCACGACGGAGAGCTGGCGCGCTGCGCGGCGATCATCGCCAGCTGGGCGCGCTACGCCGAAGGCGTCGACGAGCAGGGCGCGCCGATTGAGGTCGTGGATCGCCAGCGCGAACGCGTGATGGCCCACGCCGCTCGCCAACACGACGAGCCGCTGGCGTTCATCTTAAACCGCGAGCTGTTTGGCGACCTGGTGGAGCACGACCGGTTCGTGGCCGCCTACAGCTGGGCGCTGCGTTCGCTGCACGAGCGAGGTGCGCGCGCGACACTCGACGCGGTCGTGCAAGCCTACGGCTGAAGGGTGCGCGCACGCGGGACCCGGACTCGCTTCCGGGCCCGCTGCCCATGTGCGGTGTCTCGTTTACGGCAGTTCTAGGGCTCCGACTGCCCGAACTCCCGTGTAACGAACGCAAAATACTGGCATATCGCGGCAGGCCGCACATCCCCCATTCCGGGCCTTGGGTCGCGACTCCTTTCGCCCGTCAAGGCGGTCGTCTCGATCGGCGCAGGTCGGACTGCTCGACAGCACCACGACGGCGATCTGGTACTACCGGGCGGCAGCCGTGGTCGTTGTTATGCGCCGCGTTTGGCGTGTTGGGATGAGATCGAATCCGATTGGCGAATGAAGGCGCCGGCTGCCTCGATTGCGTCGGCCGCTTCGGGTAGGAACGACCAGAAGAGGTGGAACGCGTGAGCGTCGACTGGGTAGAGCTCGAGCCTTACGTCGACTCCGTGGTCACGGGCGCGAGAGGCGACGGCCTTGGCGTCCGTGAGCCATGCGTCGCCGGTGGCTGCTTGGATGAGCATTCGTGGCAACCCGGACAGGTCGGCCGCGAGAGGGTCGAGGATCGGATCGTCGGGAGAATGTCCGGCGAGATACATATCTGCGCAGTGGCGTATGTCGTCCGTGGCGGCGAACGGAGCCGTGCCTTCGCGGCGGTCACTCGTGAGCCTTAAGGCGAGATCGACCCAAGGGCAGAGGAGAACCGTGGCGCCCGGGAGCGGCGCACCGTGTTGCTTGAGCGTGAGTAGCAGTGAGAGCGCGAGTCCGCCCCCTGAGGAGTCACCGGCTAGCGTCAGGCGCTGTGGCGCGATGCCGCGGTCGAGCAACCATCGGTACGCGCTCAGGGCGTCCTCGACGGCAGCAGGGAATGGGTGCTCGGGAGCAAGTCGGTAGTCGGGGACGAGGATGGCGGTTTGGGCCGCGGTGGCCAGTGCGCCCGCCGAGGCCTGGTACCCGAACGCGGACGCGAGCACGTACGCGCCGCCGTGTAGATACAGAATCGTCGGCGCATGGTCCGCTCCGGGAGCGACGAGCAACGACGACACCCCGCCGGCCGTCACGGGCCGCACGTTGGTTCCCGGCGGCGGCGACGTCAGTGCGAGGAATTCTTCGGTCAAGACGCGAGCCTCGTGCAGATCTCCGTCGTGACTCAGACGCCCCGCCATCGGCTCCCAGAGCCTGGTCACGCGCGCGAGCAGGTCGCCGCTGGCAGACATTGCAGCGGATACCGATGCGTCGACGTCGCGCAAAACCTGGCGCGCTCGGTCCAACAGCGCCTCGCCCGCTACCGTGAGCTCGACGCGGTGCGTCGACCGGCGCAAAAGCTTGCAGCCGATCAGCTGCTCGAGGCCACTGATCTGACGGCTAAGCGCCGGCGGCGAGACGAACAGCCGCTCGGCCGCTCGGGCGAAGTTCAACTCCTCGGAGACAGCGACGAATGCGCGCAGGTGCCGCAACTCGATTCCGTCGGGTGCCTGCGGGAACTGCAGCAGGTGTCCGTGTTCCTCCACGTGAGCAGTATCACCTTTGTGCCGCGATTGGTGGTGCTGATTGTGCAGGACCGTATTGCATGATCGGACTTTCCATTTGCGCGGCTCGGTGAAACCCTGGATACGCATGAAGGTTTCAACTCAGACCTGGTATCCAAGCGGCAACGACGGTCATCGTGTTGACCGTTTGGTTGCTGAGCTGACGTTGCGCTTCGGCGTGGCGCAAGTCCGTGGCCGCGTCTACTGGCCACATGGGGCATCTGCCGAGGCCGCAGCGCCACTGGTGCTCCTGCTCAGCGATCTCGGCGGGATCAGCGCCGACGAGAACGCTCGCATCGTTGGTCACCTGATGCCCTTGAAGGTCGCGATGGTTGTGCTCGCTGTCTACGTTCCCGGCTCGGGAGGGCCGCTTCCGGAACCCGGACGCGACTACGAGCTCGCTGCACTCGAGTGGGCCGCCGAGCATGCCCGGGAGCTCGATGCCGATCCGCGACAGCTCCTCGTCGCCGGTCAAAATGTCGCCGGTGCGCGCGCCGCTTGGCTCGCGATCAGAGCGGCAGAGCGCGGATGGCCCGAGCTTCGCAGACAGCTCCTCGTCGACCCCACCTTCACCGACGGGTACCCGATCCCCGCGCTGGCAGCCCGCGTTGCTCCCGCGATAGTGATCACGTCCGGCGCTCCGAGTGACGACGGACGGCGGTACGCGCGCCGGCTGCGTAGCGCCGGAATCGAGGTCACGGAGCTGCCCGATGCCTGCGTCGCACCGAACATGACATCGCTGTTGGGCCACCATCGCGACCGCGAACGTTCCGAGACCGATGGCGATACAGCGGGCCTGCGGCTCGCTGCGCTGACGCAGCGAGGCATGCCCTACACGACAAAAGGAGCGAGATGAAACCGAGCTGGATTGCGCGCGCTGCACCGATTGCCACGCTGTTTGTCGCGGCGTGCTCGGTGCTGGCCGCGTGCGGCACCTCTAAGACTGCGACAACGCACACGACCAACGGGATCGCGTCAATCGCGTCGGTTCCAGTTCGCACCGTCCACACTCCGCGCGGCCCGGTCGCCTATCGCACGCTTGGCAGCGGGCCGCCGCTGCTGCTGGTTATGGGTTATGCGGGGACGATGGAGACCTGGGATCCGCTGTTCGTGGACACGCTCGCGCGCCACTACCGCGTCGTGATCTTCGACAACGCCGGGATCGGCGCCACGGCGGCGCTGCCGAGTCCGTTGACGATCGACGCGATGGCGGCCCAGACGAGTGCACTGATCGACGCGCTGCGGCTCGGGCGGACCGACGTTCTCGGCTGGTCGATGGGCGGCATGATCGCGCAGGCGCTCGCGGTCACGCACCCCGGCCAGGTGCGCCGGCTCGTGCTCTGCGCGTCGTTCCCGGGCACCGGGCGGATCGTCAGACCGGCGCAGAAGGAGGTCGACGCGCTGACGGGCGGCAACTCGCAAGCGGCTGCTGCCGCGCTGTTTCCCGCCGACCAGGGGTTCGCCTTCGACGCGATGGCGGCCGAGCTGTCGCTCTACGCGACGCGCGCCACGGCATCAGCGGCGACGATCGCCGCCCAGGGCCGCGCCTCGCTGCAATGGTTCGCCGGCGCTGATGCCGCGGGACGCGAGACCGCGCGAATCGCGGCACCGACGCTGATTGCCGACGGCACCGAGGACCGTCTCGACCCGGCTTTCAACGACCACGTTCTCGCGGGGCTGATCAGCCACTCGACGCTGCTTCTGTACCCCGACGCGGGGCACGGCTTCCTCTTCCAGGAGGGCGTTCCGTTCCTAGTACGTGTGGAGGCGTTCCTCAGCGGGCCGCCCCGGGCCGAGCCACAGGCTGCGCTGCGCAGCGCCTTCCGCGCCGACCAGGCGAACGAGCTGGCTGCCGGCCTGAGCTGGATCCACGGGCTCCAGGAGCTCGCCAAGGACGCCCGGCACATCTCCGGACAGGCCTCCCAGGCGCGCGCCGCGGCGCTCGCCGGCCCGTACGTAGGCACGCTCGCGACGATCGACGACAGCCTGCTGGGCGCGGGCGCGCGTGGCCGCGTGGCCGCGGCGGTCGTGCGACTGGTCGACGCCGATCAGCTCGTGATCGAGGACGTCGCCGCGCTGTCCGAGCTGGCTGGCGCGCAGCGAACGAGCTGGGGCCCAACGATCAAGCGCAACGGCCTCGCCGACTCGGCGGCAGCCAAGGTGCTCGACCGGGACCTGGGACTGCCGCCGCCCCCTACCGGCGCGACGGGCACGCGCTAACTTGGCCGAGCGCCTGCGCGGCTCCTCCCAGGAAAAGCGGCAGCCAACTACACGCTTCGCGACTTGACCGCATCGCGCGGTGGCTGTTGCGTAATTGATCAGGAGTTGTTGTTGCCCGTATTTGAGGGCGCCTTGACTTTGTCGCGCAAAGTCCGCTATGGTTTGCGCCGTAAACTCTAGTTGGGAGACAGGACTATGACTACAAACATTGGACCGTCATCCGGAGCCCCCGAGGACAGCGGAATGGAACCCCGCGAGGCGGCGCGCCTACTGGCGCAGACCCAGGCCGACGCGCGGCGCTCACTGGACTTCCGGGCGCCGTGGGTGTCGCTGGTGGCGGCCGTGGTGGCGCTGGCCAGCTTCGGGATCGTGTGGCTAAACGTCCGCAGTCAGCACCCCTTCACCGGCCCAAACCCCCTGTCGCTGGTGTGCTTCTACGCGCTGATCGCACTCCGGATCGCCACCGTCATCTACGCCTACACCCGAGCACGGACCGGCGTCAGCGGCCACTCGGCGAACGTACAGCGCAACGAAGCCGCGGCGATGGGCGCGGCCCTGCTCGTCTGCTATCTGCTTCTGATCGCGATCGCGACCGGCGCCCAACACAGCACAGGCTTCTACTGGTCCCTCTACCTGAACGGGACCCTGATCGCGCTCGCCGCCATCTGGGCGGGGCGCTCCGCGATCCACAAGAACTGGCAACAAATCGCACTCGCGTTTGCGGTCGCGCTGATCGCCGCCGTGGGCGCAATTGCCGGCCCCCGAGGCATGTGGCTCGTCAACGGTGTGGGGCTCTGCGCGTTGCTGCTGGCGAACGCGGCGATCGGCACGACACGGCAGCGCAGAGGAACCAGGACACACACGGTGCGCACAGGCGCATGACCGCTGAGGCGCTCGACCCGCTCATTCACGTCCCGGCGCGACTCCAGATCATGGCGGCGCTGGCGACCCTACCCGACGGCGACCAGCTGTCGTTCAAACGCCTCCAGGACATGATCGAGCTAACACCCGGCAACCTGATCACGCATCTACGCAAGCTCGAAGACGCCGGCTACCTCACGACCAGCAAAACCGGCAGCGGACCAGCCTCGCGGACCGCGGTCGCGCTGACCGACGACGGGCGCCACGCCCTCGAGACCTACGCCACGACACTACGCGGACTGCTGAACGGAGTGTGAGCAGGCCCCACAGGATGGGACAAACAGACGCACCTTGCGCGAAACCAAGGCGCGGCCCACGTAGCCATCGACACGCCCGGACTGGTCGAGCAGCAGACGTCCCCGCCAGGCATGAGGTGCGCCTGCTTCTGGCTGGAGCGGGCTGACGGTGCTCAGCAATCGACGGCCGGTCGCGCGAATCGTCCCCCTCGAAGAGCACCCGACGTGGTTGCCGGCCGCACAGCTCTTCTCCAGAGTGCTTGCGCATCCCGCTGACGTGGGGCTGCGCGACGATCTCGCCAACCTGCAGCCCGACACCCTCGACGATCTGTGAGCAGCCGAGCGATCGCCGACACGTCGCTGTTCATCGCACGCGAGACCGGCCGACCGCTCGAAGCGCAGGAGGATGACCGCGAGATCGCCGTGTCGATCGTGACGATCGCCGAACTCGAGATGGGTGTGCTCGCCGCCGCCGAACCGCGGATCCGTGCCGGACGATTGCAGGACGCTGCGCGACGCCGAGCAGCTGAACGCTCTGCCGATCGACCGCGCCGTGGCATCGGCGTTCGCGACACTCGCAGTCGAGATGCGCGCAGCAGGACGCGGGAAGCTCGGCATCCAACCCGCGTGGATCGCAGCCACCGCGATCGCCCACGACGCAGACCTGCTCACGCAGGATGCCGACTTCGGTACCGTCCCGAACCTTCGCGTCATCAAGGTGTAGGGCAGCCGCTCATGAGAGAGCGTCTTTCACACCTGGCGCCCGTGAGTTGGACGATCAGCAGGAGGTCGGCTGGCGCCGCTCGCGACGCCGCCGGAGGACGCGGTCGGCATGTCTGAATGAGCCACTGGAGGGCTCCAGTGGCCCGAACTCCCGTGAAACACACGCAAACCCCGCAAAACGGACCCGCCGCGGCTGGGCTGGAATCGGCCCAGGGTAGGTCTTCCGCGGCAGTTCCGGGGCGCGACCGGTCGGCGACAACGGTGTCGCCTTTGGCGATTTATTGACGCGGACTCGGAGTTGGCGGATAGGGTGGCTATGTGCGCTGGCATTGGCTGAGGTCTGTGCTGTTGGCCGGGGCGCTCGCTGCGGGCGTGCTGGCAGCGTGCGTGGTTGGCGCGAGCGCTGGGGCGTCGCACCCGGTTGCCAGGACGAAACCGAGCGCGGCTCCGGCCCCGAGCCAATTCCCGCCGCAGCCGCCGGACTGCAAAGCGACGACCGGCACCGAGACGCCGGTCGTGCCCGAGACGCCGCGGGCGACGTTGCCGTCGCCGCCCAGCGGGCTGGTCGCGTGGGCCATTTACCGGCCAGGCCATCCATCGTACCCATCAGACATCTTCGCCCAAAAGGGGGATTTCGCCGGGTTGGACTTCGCGATCCAGTGGTGCAATCTCGAGCCGTCCCCCAACCGGTTCGATTGGGCGCCGATCGAGACGGTCATGAACGAGGCGCAGAAGGCGGGGATGTTCGTGACCCTGACGGTGATCCCGGGGTTTTCGACGCCGCGATGGGTTTTTCGGCAGCCCGGCGTGCAGTACACCAAATCCAGTTTTTCCTACCACAAGGTGGTCACGCCGACGCAGTTGCTCCCGCTCCCGTGGAACACCGCGTATCTGAACCTGTGGTACGACTTCCTGCGCCACATGGCCTCCGAGTTTCGGAACGACCGTAACTTCGTGATGGTCGCGGTTGGCGGCCCGACATCGATCTCCGACGAGATGTCGCTGCCCTACTGGACTGGCACGCCCGCCACGCGGCCGGATAAGAACCCGAATTTTGACCCGGCCCAGAAGGCCCTCGGTGGCTCGGACATCGCGATGTGGGAGGCGCTCGACTACGACCCGGCCACGTATGTCGCCGCTTGGGCGCGGACGTTCAGCATGTACCGCGAGATCTTCCCCAATCAGCACATGTCGCTGTCGCTGATCGACGGGCTGCCGATCATTCGCGAGCACGTGTTCGTAGGTCCCCCCGGGCATCAGATTTCCGTGGAGAAGGAGGCGATCGACGGAAACGAAGTCACCGCAACACCGCTGGCGGTGATCGCCGCCGGTCGGAAATATGGGTCGCGCTTCGTGCTCCAGTCTGACGGCTTGGGACCGACGTATGCCTCGGCCCCAACGTACCTCTACGTGCAGGGAAACTGCGGGTCGATCGACACGGGCTTTCAAACACACAACACGCAACTCGAGCCGGAGCTATCGATAAGCGACCTGCAACCGGGAGTGCAGGCCGGAGTCCATTACCTTGAGGTGTACGCGAGCCTCGCCAAGAATGGCCTGGCACCGCTCCAGGGCGCGATCACCTACGCGGACGGCGCGCTCAAGACGAACAGCAAGACGAACAGCAGCTACTGCCAACCGCTGACGCTCACCGCGAGTCCGCAGACGGCTGCTCCCGGCACCCCCACGACGCTCAAAGCGACGTACGAAACCGGTCTGCTGAGCAGCCTGACCTTCACCTACGGCGCGGACGCACCGCCGTACGGCATATACCACTTCACCGGCAGCTTCAACATCGGGCCCGACGCGCCAACCCCGACCTGTACGACAACGGCCGCGACGAGCACGACCCCGGCCTTGACGACCTGCACGACCACGATCAGGCCGCGCCAATCGCTCACCTACACGGCGACGATCACCGTCGCCGGCACATCCTCGCCGGTACCCGTCGCAACGGCGCAGGCATCGATTGTCAGATGATGCGGGCAATCGCTCCGACGACCTCCTCGCCGCAGCGAACCGGTAAGCGACGTTAGACCGTCGAACTCGGCAGCTGCTGGGGGTCGTCTCGCCGCCAGCCCGACTGGCTGCTAATCGACGAGTTGCTTTCCGGGGCACGGCGATCGCGCCACAACCAATCGAATGGGGCACTGGCGGACTACAGTGGCCCGAACTCCCGTGAAGCACACGCAAACTCCGTAAAACGCGGTTGCGTGCGCTCAAGCCCGATCGTGCGCATTGCAGCGCGCTCGCGTAGGTGATCCGGGGCGCGAGTCGGCCGCGTGGCGTTGCCGCCGTTCTCGTGGTCAAGAGGCACGCCGGTATGAGGCTGAGCCGCCACGCAAGAAGCGAGATGCGGCTGTACGGCATCGCCTTGGTCGACGTCGAGCCGCGGCCGCTGGTCCCGTTGCGCGAGACGTTGACGATCGCGGCAACACGCGGGTGACCGGCCGCACTGTGGACGGTCGGCTTATCCTTGTTGTCGTAGCCGGGGATGATCCCGACTTCGTGATCACGGTTTTCCTACGGAGCTGGCAATGCGAGCTGACTACGACAGCGTTGCGAACGCGATATCAACCTCGATCCGCTAGGGATCGAGCGCGGATGCGAGCGACGAGATTCACGCCCGCGCGATCGTCGCGCTCGCCGGCGGCAAGCCGGTCGAGGTGCAGCTGCTCTACCCGGATCTCGGGATTGACGAGCCACTGGCGGCGGTCGTCGGCCGCTATGACCTTGATCGCGAGGCGCTCCAAGCGGCGGCGCAGTCCGCGCTCGCTGCCCCGGATCGTGTAGTCGTGGTCGAAGTCGCGGCGCGCGCGTCGGCCTGAGCGCACGCTCCAGCCCCGACGGTCACAGCTGCTGGTTTCTTTCGTCATCGCTGACAGTTGAGTCGTAGGTCGTGCGGCCAGTTCGCTAGGAGGGACGCTCGCTTCGGCAGACATTGCAGGCGTCCGTTTCGGTCGGCTCGGCGCGCTCGGTCCTCGTGCGCCGCAGGAGCTTGCGCGGCCTGCGTTGGGACGACTGGTTACGTTTGGGATCGCTCTCGTCGAGTCGGACCGGCGGGTGTTCTTGCGTGGCACAGCGGCGGCCGCGACGGCGTGCTCCGGTGTCGTGAAAGGTCTGTTCGGCGTCGGCGAGGAGACGCCGCGTTCGTAGCGGGAGGACCGGTCTCACCGCTCCGGGGTTCCCTCCGGCGCCGCCGCGGTCTGCCACGGTGCCACGGCGACGAAGCCGGCGAACCCAAAGCCAAACAGGCAGAGCACCCCAACGAGGTGCGCCCACGAAGCGTTCGCGAGCGTCAGGAAGCCGAGCGCGGCGACGAAGAACGCGACGGTGAGTCGGGCGGCGATTCCGCCGACCGAGGCGCCGAGCACTACGGCTCGCGAGGCTCGTGCTCCAACCGACTCCGGCCCCGCATCGAGGTGGCCGGCGAGCACGAGCCGGAACAGCAGCGCGAGCGAGGGGAAGAGGATCACGGCGCCCGCGAGGACAGCGACGATCACGGCGACGAGCGTGTCGTGTCCGGCTGCGGCCTGGTGGATCGTCAGGCCGCGGAGGATCAGTGGCTGCTGGGCGACCGCCCAGCCGGTGATGATCGCCGCGACCGCAATCGCAGCCGATAGGCGCGCGAGCTCGAAGCGGCGGACCCAGACGAGCGCGAGCGTCGCGATGCCGGCCAGTGCCGAGACGATCACCGCGGCGAGACCGTCACCGTCGATCAGGCCGCGGTAGAGGAAATGCTCATCCGCGTGCACGACCAGGAGCCCGGCGACCGCGACCGCGCCGGCCACCACTCCGGCCGCGAGCGCGCGTTTGCGGAACGCTTGCTCGAGCGATGCCTGGCCGTGGCGCGCTGCATCCCCGGCCAGATACACGGCCGCCAGGTAGCTCCCGGTCACGACGAACAGCACGCCGATCACGATCGGCAGCGTCCCGGTCCAGCTCCCGAAGAGCGATCCGGCGGCGTTGCCGACCGGCACCCTGCGTGCCGCGATCGCGCCGATCATCGTGCCAAGCGCGAACGGCGTGATGAGCGAAGAGATTGAGAACGCGAGATCGATGCCGCGCAGCTCCCGTTGCGAGGCGGTCCCAGCGCGTAGCGCGTAGGCCGCGCCGCGGAAGACGATCCCGATGCCGGCGATGAACAGCGGCACGGCGAGCGTCGAGGCGATCGAGCCGAGCGCGACGGGGTAGGCGGTCCACATCACCGTCAGCACGAAGATCAGCCAGACGTGGTTGGCCTCCCAAACTGGCGCCATCGAGTGGTGCGCGTGGTCGCGAATCGCGCTCGCGCGCTTCCCCGATCCGGCGAGCAGCTGCCACGCCCCCGCGCCGAAGTCGGCGCCGCCGAGCACCGCGTAGAGCACGAGCCCGACCAGGACGAAGACCATCGGGATGTCGTACAGGTGCATCGTTCAAGCCCCCGACGAAAACGGGTCGCCGACGTCCCCGAGCGGCGCCGCCGCGAGCCGCCGCAGCACCCAGACGACGCCACAGCCGACCGCGACATAGGCCGCCGCGAGCGTCGCATAGGCGACGGGGATCCCCCTCGCGCCGGTCACAGCCTGATTCGTGAGCATCACGTGGTAGACGACCCACGGCTGGCGCCCGACCTCGGTCACGACCCAGCCCGCGATCAGCGCGACGACCGACAGCGGCCCGGCGAGTACGAGCGCCCAGTAGAACATACGCTGCACCGGCAGCCGCCGCCGCCGCACGCGCACCCACAGGAACCACAGCGACAGCAGCCCGAGCAGTGTCCCGATCCCGACCATCGACTGGAAGGCGACTCGCACGACATTGACCGGCGGGCGCAGCGCCGCCGGCACGCTGTCGAGCCCGACCACCTTCGCGTTGAAACCGTGGAACGCGAGCAGCGAGAGAAGGTGGGGGATCGCGATCCCGAACTTGATCTTGCCGTTCACGTACCAGCCGAGCACGTGCTCGCTCGCGCCGCGCGTCGTCTTCGCCAGCCCCTCCATCGCGGCGAGCTTGATCGGCTGCGAGGTCGCGACGTCACGCGCCGCCCAATCCCCGATCGGCCCCTGCGCGATCGAGGCGAGCGCGGCGATCGACAACGGGATCGCGAGCGCCGTGCGCTCATAGCGACCCCAGCGCCCACGCAGCATCCCAAACGCGTAGACGCCCGCGAGGATGAACCCGCAGACCATGTACGCCGCGACATACATGTGCACCAGCTCATGCCAGAGGAAGCTGTTCTCGAACAGCGCCTTGAACGGGTCGGCGTCGACCACCTTCCCGGCGCGCATCCGAAACCCCGCCGGGTGCTGCATCCACGCGTTGACCGCGATCACCATCAGCGACCCCGTGAAACCCGCGATCACGATCGGCACCGCACAGAGCAGATGCCGCCGCGGCGACAGGCGATCCCAGCCGTAGACGTAGATCCCGATAAAGATCGCCTCGAGGAAGAACGAGAACCCCTCGACCGCGAACCCGAGCCCGAACACGCCGCCGAACGTCGCTGTGAAGTTCGGCCACAGCCCGCTCATCTCGAAGCTCAGGATCGTCCCCGTGATCACGCCGACCGCGAACAGGGCGGCCATGATCCGCGTCCAGCGCCGCGCCAGCGTCCGGTACAGCGGATCGCCGCTGCGCAGCCCGAGCCACTCGACGAACGCGATCATCACCGGAAATGCGACCCCAAAGCAGACGAGCGGGATATGGACCATGAACGACAGCGCCTGCATCTGTCGCGCCTGCAGCAGGTAGTGCTGCGAGACCGGTCCGAGCGCCGTGGCGATCACCGGCTCGACCGCCTACGGATCGCCCGCGTTCGTCGAGCCGCCGGGAGCCTCTGTACCGCCCTGCCCGCCGTCTGTGGGCGGCGAGAGGATCACCGTAAGCGTGGTGGCGCCTTGGGCGGGGTGCACCGGCACCCCGCCGATGTCGGCCGTCCCGGAGGGCCCAGAGAGCAGCACCGCGTAGGCGGCCTTCTGAAAGCTGGGGTGCGCGTAGGCCTGGTGGATCGTCGCTACGAGATCGGCCGGGTCGAGAAGGACAACGAGATGCTGGGCCAGCGTCACGATGGTATTGACGCGCAGCTCGCGCTCGGTTACCAGGATCGATCCGGTTTCGGCCACGCCCAGCGGGCTGCGCACGACCATCACGTCCACGTCGGCCGGCTCGTTCCAGTCAGCGAAGTCTTCCGGCGTGACGGTTCTGACTGGCCCCCTGGATTTGGTCCGGGGAGCTGTTTTGTGTGTTAGTAAAGTTCGGGTGGTTGCTCGCCGGTTCGGTGTCTCGCAGCCGCTCCGCGAAGCGGAGCGGAACCGGTTGGCGGCTGGTCCAGCGTGAATGAGGGAGGTCGCTCTCATCGGCTGCCGCACTTAGGCTCTCATAGAACGCGGCTGGTGTCTCGTAGCCGAGGCCGCGATGGGGGCGGATCGTGTTGTAGATCTCGACCCATTGGCCGAGTACTGGGCCAACGCCGACAGCCGGCTGTTCGTGCAACAGCTGGGCGTCAGAGGAGTCCCCGGCGCCCGCGGCTAGAGCCGGTCCGACGCCACCACGAGAAAGCTGCCCCGTGAAGTGTCGTCGGCCCGTTTGCTCGGGAGTTGTCGGGACGGTCGCCAGCGGCCGACAGCGTGAGCGCTTCCGCAGGCCAGGCGTGTGTGGCGTAAGCGAGACCTCGCGTCGCACGCCCGGAAGTCGTTCGAGTCGGACCTCGCTGGCCCTTCATCCGAATTCTGCTGCGGATCGCGATGCGCCGGCTCGCGCCGGGCGGTGATCAGTCGGCGGGAAGAGCAGCAAAATCACGCTTGGCTTGCCGATACCAGCCCATGCCCGCCAGGGGATTCTTCCATCTGCCCTGCATCTCGCCCAGCGCCGGCTCGTGCGTTTTATCGCCGCTCGCGACCATCTCCTTGAGGTGCCTATCTTGCGCCTTGATGACGTCGTTCGCGGTATTTCCGTGGTGCGGGAGATCGCATGGTCCACCCAGTTGCTTACACGTCATCGTCTTCATCGGTCTCGCTTCCTTTCCTGAGGGGTCGTTGACAGCTCACGCGTCGAGCGCTTGCCGCTGGAGTACTTCGTCGATTCGCGCAAAGCCGGTCTTTGCTCCCTTCTCGACGCCGTACTGCATCGTCGTGTCGCGCTCCTCGGTTGTGGCGAAGCGCATCGTCTGCTTCAGCTTCGTCCGCTCCTCGCCGAGATCTTCGAACTCGAGTGTCTGGACGTGGTTTTGGAACGTCTGCACGAGCCGCTCGGGTGGGTCGACATCGTGGTACTCGCCCTCGACTACGCCATGTGTGGTTCGGAACCGGTAGCTGCCGCCGCGACGGACGTCCATCTGCTCGACGACCGTCCCTTCACCCCACCATTCGGGGATCAGCTTCGGGTTGGTAAAGACGGAGAAGACGTGCTCGCGCGGCGCGTCGAAGATCCGCTCGACGCAGATCTCGAGCTCGCTCGGGGTCGTGACGGTCGTGGTGTTCATCGGTCTCCTTTTGTGCGTTCGACGACCTGTGCGAAGCGGTCCAGCCGCTGCAGCCACGTGCTGATGCCCTCGAAGGCGTAGGGCGCGAGCATGCACCTGCGGACACGCCCGACCTTTTCCGTCGTCACGAGCTCCGCCTCCTCTAGCAGCCGGATGTGCTTCTTCATTCCGGTCAGCGACATGCCGAACGGCTCGGCGAGCTCGCTGATCGTGGCGCTGCCGGAACCGAGTCGCTCAAGCGTGGCGCGGCGGGTCGGGTCGGCGAGGGCTGCGAACGCACGATCGACTGTCCTTGAATACTGAACCATTGAGTTCAGTATATCGCATACCGACGGCCAACGCCGAGCAGCGGAGTTTCCCGCTGATGCCGCGAGGAGCGTCATGCGGCTTCAGGCGCGTGGTCGCCGGGCGCGCCTGAGGCGGTCGCGGCCAACGGCTCGGGGATGCGATCGCCGGAAAGGAGAAAGCTCGCTCCGATCACTGCGGCGACGAGGGCGCCGCCCCACCAGACGGCGTCGGGTGAGGTCGCCAGCACCACACCACCGGCGGCGGGGCCGAGAGCCAGGGCTGCGGTGAAGGTGAGGCCGTAGAGCGACATGTAGCGACCGAGCAGATGAGGTGGTGCGAGCTCGGCGACAGAGGTTGTGGACGGTCTCAACGCCTATCCAGCGGAGTTCACTAGAAAGCGTGCTGCTGAGAGGGTCGCTTGCGTGTTCGGGTGCCATAGTCCAAGCCTCCAGAGCGGCGTGCATACGACGCGTCGGTAGCGGCGTGCATAAGATCGGTGGCAGGGTCATGGGTTCGTCATGTCATCGCTGAGGTTGTCAGAGCTGGTGGAGGCGGGGAGCGTGTTGCGGCCGGTGCTGGAGCACGCGCAGTACGACGCGGATCACGTGAAGAAGCTCGTTTGTGTCGATCGTCTTGACCCGGTACGTGGCTTGGCGGCGCTGCGACTGCGTCCCGGTGCGGACGAGCCGCTCGCGTTGCTGGTCCGGTTGTTTATCGGCGGCGAGACGCTCGACGGCGACCGCGCTGCTGCGGCTGTGGCGCCGCTTTCGTTGTCACGGCTACAGACGGCTGGCGTGCTCGAGCGTGCACGCGACGGGCTGCGGGCGTGCGTCCGGCTCGATCCACTGCGCGGGATCGTGGTGGCGAGTGATCCAAGCCCAGCGAACGCCAGGCTGCCGCGCGATCACGTCGTCTATCCGGGGCCTGCTGCGGAGGTGCTGGCCGCCCTGACGATTAGACGCACGGCAGCTACCGTGCTTGACCTTTGTTGCGGTTCGGGCGTGCAGGCGCTGCTCGCGGCACGGCACGCCGGACAGGTGATCGCCACCGATCTGAATCCGCGCGCGCTCCGACTGGCAGCGCTCAGTGCTGCACTCAGCGGTATCGAGAACGTCGCCTGGCGCCAAGGCGATTTGTTCGAGCCGCTCGGGACGGAGCAGTTCGACCTGATTGTCGCGAATCCGCCGTTTGTCATCTCGCCGACGCGCGAGCTGATGTTCCGTGACAGCGGCCGATCCGCGGATCAGCTCTCGCGCGAGGTGCTGCAAGGCGTCGCCGCGAGACTTAGAGACGGCGGCTTTGGGCACGTGTTGTGCGGATGGGTGCACCGCGAGGGTGAGGACTGGACCGTGTCGCCACGCCGCTGGCTACAAGGCAGCGGCTGCGACGCCGTCGTTCTGCGGCTCGACAGCGACACTGCGGCGAGCTATGCGATGAGCTGGACGTCCGCGGACACGACAAACCCCGCCGAGGCTGCACAGCATGCCGCCAGCTGGGTCGACTATTACCGCACGCTGGGGATCGAGCGCATCACGACCGCCCTCGTCGTGCTGCGCCGCCGGCCCGGCCCAAACTGGCTCCATACCGACGAGCTCGTCCGCAGCGGCCGAAACGCCGGCCCACACCTCGAGCGGGTGTTCACGGGACACGACGCCCTCAACTCGCTACCCAACCTAGAGGCGCTGCTCGAACGCCCACTCCAACTCGCACCCGGCGTCAGCCTGACCCAGCGACACCAGTCAACAGGACAACCAATACGAGCCCGCCTGACAATCGACGGCGGCATACAGCTCCCCGGCCGGATCACTCCCCCAACGATCGCCACCGCCCTGCTCGCACTACACCGCCACGACTCACTCGCCGACGCCGCTGCAGCGACCGACGTTGCACACGACCAACTCCACGAGGGACTCACCTGCATCCGCGACCTCATACGCCGCGGCTACCTCCAACTCAAATAACAACGCGCATCCCTACTGACTGATGTATGCATCGTTGATCGCGGCCTGGTTCAGGGCGACCTTCATCTTGTTCATCGCCGCGTCCTCGGCGCCACCGAGCACGCCGTCGAGCTGCTCCGGCGGCACATCTAGGTCCTGCGCCAACTCGAGGTCCTCGATGTGGTCCTGCTCCAGTTCCTCGCGCTCGTCCATCCCGGCTCCTCCTGACTCATCTCTTGCGGCCACAGGCCGCCGCTTTGTGCCACGAACTTCTACGCGGCCCCCAGGGCGATGTCAAGGGCCGCCTGCCCGCCCCGACCAGACGCGTCATCCAACCTGCTTGAGATTGTCGTCGACATGAGTCTCCGTTCGAGAATCCATGCCCACACAGTTCTCCGGACACTCCTGCGCCGCGACCGTCACGCCGGTCGACATGGTGGCCCGCGCCTGCTGCGCTGAAGTCGGGGGGCCTCTGCTCGCAGACTCCCGGTCCCGGGTGAGGTGCGGCTGCTCGCGTTGCCGCCGGTCGCACCCGAGACACGGAAGAATGCAGCCGTGGACGAGCGTGTTCGGGACCTGGCGGAGCACGGCTTCGTGTGGGTGCGCGAGAGGCTTTTGGAGGCGGCGGGCGCGTGTAGTCTCGCGCGGAGGCTGATCGAGGCGTGCTGCGATGTCGAGGGTGTCGCTACTCTCGAGGTTGTCGGAAGCTTTGTTCTCCCGCCGGCGGACGCGGGAGAGAGCCGGGACTTTCAGACGCTCCATTTCGACTTCGGGCTTCCGCTCGATCCGGTCTCGGAGGCGGATGTCGGCCGCTTCACGGCTCTGCACATCCCGTTTGGGTTCGAAGCTGTCTCGGCGGTTACGCGGCTCGTGCCGTTGGCGCCTCCTGGCACAGCGTTTGTGGCCTGGCCGCAGCGAGCTGATCGACCGACTGGTTGCCTACGGCGAGACGCACGGCGCGTGGGCCAGCGAGCAGGGCTACACCGAGGGAAGCCTCGCCCGGTTGGTCGAGGCGGCTGCGGGCTCGCGGCTGTTGCCCAGCGTCAAGGCTGAGCGCGGGTTCCTCTGTGGTACCGAGTTCGACAGCGCTCTCTCAGAGGCGCGGTTCTTGGAACAGCGAGGGCTGCACGTTGACGCCGTGGAGGTGGAGGTCGCGCTGTCGCCTGGTGAGCTGCTGGTCTTCGACAACCTCGCGATGGCACACGGCCGCCGCGGAAGTCGCCGGCCTGGCGAACTGCATCAGTGGGTGTTCGGCACAAGGGGTGTCGGGCTTGCCGAGCAGCGGAGGATCCGCGACCGGGTGCTCGCAGCCTTCAATGGCGCGGGCGGCGAGGACGGCCGGCCGAGCGACGGCGGATGGGAGTCAACAATAGGAGAGGCAGTCCGGAGCGTCGGCTAGATTCGCAACGATCGTGGCGAGTTGACTGATGCCGGTCGATGAGGAAACCCAGGCAGTTCGGGCGCGCGCCGCGAGTCGGCGTCGGGCGTTGGTGGCGCTGGAGTTCCCATCGATGCTGGAGTTCGACGATCCGACGCTCGAGTGGCGGCGGCTCTTTTCCGAGCTACTCGGGACTTTTCTGTTGGTGTTGGTCGGGGCGGGTGGCGGCGTCGTCGGTGCGGTCAGCCACGGCATGATAAGCCGCGCCACGGCGGTCACCGCGCCGGGCCTGACGGTGATCGCGATCATCTTGTTCATGGGTGCGGTTTCGGGCGCCCATCTGAACCCGGCGGTGACGATCGCGTTCACGTTGAGGCGCGACTTTCCGTGGCGTCGCGTCCCTGGCTACGTGCTGGTCCAGTTGCTCGGTGCGACGCTTGCGTGCTTGTTTCTGCGCGCCCTGTTCGGCAAGGTCGGCATGCTCGGCGCGACCGAGCCGGGCGCACATATACACGACTGGCAGGCGATGTTGATCGAGCTTGTCCTCACCGCGGGGCTCGTCAGCACGATCCTCGGGACGGCCTCGCGGGCCCAGAACGTCGGGGCGCTATCAGCGCTCGGTGTCGGCGCGTACATCATCCTCGCCGGGTTGTGGTCAAGCCCTGTGAGCGGCGCATCGATGAACCCCGCGCGGTCGTTCGCACCGGACCTGGTGATCGGCGACTTCAAGCATTTCTGGGTGTACCTCGTCGGACCACTCGCCGGCGCGCTGATCGCGGTCGCCTTCGCGTGGATCTTGCGTGGTCCCGGAGGAGACCCCGGCGGCCTGGCCGCCGCGCGCGGCATGCTGAGCCCTGCGGATCTCGACCCGGCGCACGCATCCGCCGATGCGGAACCGCGCCCTCCGAGTTGAGTTGTGCAGCAGTGCCTCCGGGCAGACTGCATCCTCGTCGAATGGAAACGCTTGGCACGATCTCTGCCATGATCGGCGGATGTCCAAAACAAAGACACAGCAAGCCGAGAACAGTCCCGTCGGCAAGATCGAGTGGCTCGACGACGTCGCCGAGCACGACTACGCGGCCGCCGAGGCCTATCTGTCGATCAAGCTCGACCAGGCGGTCGTGGCCAAAGCCATCGGGCGGCTCCGCAAAGCGCCGCTCACGACACGGCGCGCGAACGACATCCTGCGTGCTGCTGGACTGACGCCGGCGCCACTGGACGATCCGGGTGTCATGAAGGATCTCATCAAGGTGATCGGGCGTACACGTCTCAGCCCCGTACTCGTGATCAGTGACGAGAAAGGGGCCGACATCGCCGACGGCTTTCACCGCGTATCACTCGTCTACCGCATCGACCCATACGGAGATGTCCCGCTCAAGCTCGGCTGATGCCGGGATGCGAGGTTTCGTGTGTGAGTCTGCCGTCGTCGCGTGTGCTCGCAGCTGAGTTCCGGACGGTCCCGACTCAGGCCCGGAGCGGGCCCTCCCAGACCTCCGCGCCCCCGGGCTGCCAGGCCGGGTATTTCGCATAGGCGTCTTTCGAGCTGAGCGTTTCGACCTCGACGCCAGCGCCGTGACGCAAGGCAAGTTCGGATCGGGGATAAACGGTCGCGTGGGCCTTGCGAGCGCCAACCATGAGGATTACGCACGTCCCCTCACCGGCGCCAACAAAGATGTGATCGGTGCCCGGCGGGCAGTGCACGAAGTCCCAAGCCTTGAGCGCTCGCTCCTCGCCTTCGATTAGGAGCAGACACTCGCCCGACAGCACGAGGAAGTCCTCCTGGTTGTGCATCTCGCGGTGGTACAGGCCGTTCGGGCGTCCCGGGGCGAGTACGGCGACAGCAATGCCAACGTCTTTGAACGAAGCCCCCCGACCCCCCTCGAACACGCATTCCGCGTCAAACGCCGGGCTGGTGACCCATGCTGCCTCGCTCACGTTCACGACATACCAGCCCTCGCCCGCGGGGGTCATACCGCCTTCGCGCTGCTCCAGTTTCGCTTCAGCCACCATCGCATCTCCTCACGTCGCCCAGGCCCACCACACTCCGCCCTGTTGGACAAAGTGGACGTGGCCAGCGGTCTGCGTGTGAATACTCAACCGCGATCTTCCCAGCCCCTGCCCAGGGTGATCGCCGCCGCTCGTGTCCCACGCTCGTCGCCGCGGCAGGTTGCCGCTTTCGCGAGACCGGCGAGAGCGCCGAATTCACGCCACGTGACAGGCCCCGGTGGCTCCCGTTATTGGCAAGCGCTTGCGCTGACGCTCTGAGTAGGAGCGGTGTGGGTCGCGCGCCGCGGTGGACCGAACACGAACACGTCCGCGACCTCACCGATCCCGATGTGCAGGACCAGCCACCAGCCGTCGTAGGTAATCTCGATCGCCTCGACCGTCCTGCCGTCGATTGTCAGCTCAGAGGGCGACCACGACGCCGGGTCGTGCCCGATGCGCCGGGCAGCCTCATCCAACTGGTACGCGAGACGGTCCCTCGCGGGTCTCGTGCTCGTCCTTCGTGGTTCCGCAAGCTAGTCCTCGTGAGCGCGCAGCAGCGCTTCGAATGCGGCATCGAACCTGATCAGGCGCTCTGGCCCAGTGACGCGCGGCGACCCCGCAGCCGGAGCTTCGTGGATTGCGCGGCGCTGAGAGCGCACGACGATCGCCCTGTCGCGATCGTGATCTCGGCGCTGCTGCCCATCGCGCGCACCGAGCGACG